>DATAAP010000372.1:0-5622 GCA_036260035.1 Alphaproteobacteria bacterium
CTCGGGTGCGGTCGACCTCGTCGAGCCGCTGCCGGTGCAGGCGGTGTCGCGACTCGAGAATGCCACGGGGTTCCGCATCATCAGACGGCCGGAAGACCGCGTCATCTTTCTCGGAATCGATGTCTCGCGCAACGAGCTTGCCGGCTCCGACCTCAAGGTCAATCCGCTCAAGGACCGGCGCGTGCGGCGCGCGCTCTACCATGCGATCGATACCGAGGCGATTCGCACCCAGGTGATGCGCGGCCTCGCCACGCCGCGCGCCACGCTGCTCGTGCCCGGCGTCGAGGGCTACGACCCGGCCCTCGACCAGCGCTATCCCTACGATGTCATGACGGCGCAGGAGACGCTGGCGGAGGCGGGCTATCCGAACGGGTTCGACGTCACGCTTGATTGTCCCAACGACCGTCTCGTCGCGGACGAGCAGATCTGCCAGGCGATCTCGGCGATGCTGCGTCAGGCGGGCATCCGCGCGACGCCGAATGCGCAGCCGAGCGCGCGCTTCTTCCCGCGCCTGCTGGCGCGCCAGACAAGCCTCTTCCTCGCAGGCTGGTTGATCGCGACGGCTGATGCCTACAACCCGATCAACGCCCTGCTGGTGACGCCGGGCGGCGGCGCCGGTACGCAGAATATCGGCGGCTACTCCAACCCGCACCTCGACGACCTAGCCCGCACCATCGCGGTGGAGGGCGACGCAGCTCGGCGCCGCGCTGCGATCGCCGAGGTCATGCGCATCTACAAGGAGGACGTCATCCAGATCCCGCTGCACCAGCAGTGGATCGCCTGGGGTGCCCGGGCCGGCGTCGAAGCGGTGGCCGCGCCCGACAACATGCTGCGCCCACAGTGGGTGACGGTCCACTGATCAGTGCCCCGGTAAGCCTCGCTTAACCATGCCGGCCGGATCATCCGCCCGGTTTCATGAGCGTAACCCAAACCTCCAAGGACCTTGAGCGCGCCCGCGCGCTGTACGATGCCGGCTACCTCGCCGATGCCGGGCGGGCCTATCAGGCTGTGCTGGCGGCCGAGCCGCAGCATGCCGAGGCCCTGTGGCGGCTCGGAGACGTCGCCAACCGGCTCGGCATACATGATAAGGCACTCGATCTTGTGCGTTCCGGGATCGCGCTCGTGCCGAACGATCCGCAGGCCTGGAACTGCCTCGGCACAGTGCACGCCGCGGCAGGCCGTTTCGACGAAGCGGAGAAAGCGTTCACGCACGCTATCGCCCTGCAGCCGGCCTACATCGTCCCCCTGTCGAATCTTGGTAAGGTGTGCGTCCGCCTCGGGCAGCTTGACAAGGCGGTCGCGGCGCATCGCCACTGCATCCATTTCGAGCCGGCCCGCGCAGACCATTACGCGGATCTCGGCAATGCACTGCTCGCACGTGGAGAGCCCGACCCGGCGCTCGAGAGCTTCGGCAATGCGCTGATCCTCGATCCGGCGCATGTCGAGGCCCGGCTTGGCCTCGGGCTGGTGCATGCCACGCGCGGCGACCATGCGGCGGCCGCATCGGCTTTTGCCGAGGTCGCGCGCTTGCGTCCGGACATCGCGGAGGCGCACCACAATCTCGGCCTCGCGCTGTTCAAGTGCGGCCGGCTCGGGGAGGCGGTCGATGCCTTGCGCGCCGCCGTGTCGCGCGATCCGGCGAACGCGACCGCGCACGCCAATCTCATCTTCGCACTCGATCTCGATCCGCGCGTCAGCCTCGCCGAGGCGATGGCGGAAAGGCGACGCTGGAATGCACGACACTGCAGCGCGGCAATCCGCGCGCATCATGCGAATGACCGCGATCCGGATCGGCCCCTGCGCATCGGCTATATCTCGGGCGACTTCAAGGCGCATTCGGCGGCCGAAGCGCTGGCACCGGTGATTCTCGGTCATTCTGACGCGTTCGAAATCTTCTGCTACTCGCAGGTCCGCGCGCCGGACGCCGTAACCGCTCGGTTCCGCGCCGGCGCACAGCACTGGCGCGAAGCCTGGCATATGGATGACGACGCGCTGGAGCGCTGCATCCGCGCGGATGCGATCGACATCCTCGTCGATCTCTCCGGCTTCACGGACGGCAACCGGCTAACCGTGTTCGCGCGCAAGCCGGCGCCGGTGCAGGTGCAGGCCTGGGGCTACCCGCTCGGCTCAGGCATGCCGGCGATCGATTACCTGCTGTCCGATACGGTGATGATTCCGCCGGAGAACCGCCCCCTGTTCACCGAGACGATCCACGACCTGCCGGTCTTCATGCCGTTCGCGCCGCCGAGCGCCGGACCTGCGGTCAGCGGGCTGCCGATGGCCGCAAACGGATTCTTGACTTTCGGTTCGATGAACCGGCTGACCAAGATCAGCGATGCGGTGCTGCGCGTCTGGGCCGAGATCCTGACGCGCCTTCCCACGGCGCGGCTGCTGGCAAAGGACCCCACGCTCGACGCAGCCTCCGCGCGCGCGCGCGTCCTTGAGTGCTTCGCCGCTTCCGGCATCGCAGCCGACCGCATCGCCTTGCGCGGCCAGACCACGCGCCAGCAGCATCTCGCGGCCTACGCCGAGATCGACATTGCACTCGATCCTTTTCCGCAATCCGGCGGAATTACGACTTACGAATCGCTCTGGATGGGCGTGCCGGTGATCACGCTCGCCGGCGAGCGGCCGCAGGCCCGCGTCAGCGCGTCGATCCTGAGCCATGTCGGCTTGAGCGAGGCTGTTGCGGAAAATACCGACGAGTACGTCGCGCGTGCCGTCGCCTGGGCCAGCGATGCGCAGCGCCTGAGCGCGGTGCGGGCGGGACTGCGCGACCGCATGCGGGAAGCGCCGTTCTGCGAGCATGCCGCCTATGTCGCGGCGGTTGAAAGCGCATACCGGGCGTTCTGGCGGCGCTGGTGCGGAGCGGTGAGAACGCCCTGAGAATTTTCACAATCGGCCGTGCTGGGCCGCGAAACGGATAAGGTTAAGGGCATTTCTGCTGTCGCAAAGATTTACATGGTGGCGTGGTAAATCTCATAATACGTTGTTTGACATATAAATTCGTCGAGGCACGGAACGTGCAAGGTGGCGCCTGCGGAGCGCCTTACTGCCCGCGGGTTTGCCATGGGGGTGCGCATGTTTCGGCAATTGTTGCAGCTCGGCATCGGGCTGCTTGTGGGGCTCATCTCGGCGCCTGGTTTTGCCCGTGACCTAACGATCGGCCTTGCTTCCGCGGTCACCGCTATCGATCCGCATTTCCATTTCACCGGCGCGAACATGTCGATGTCGCGCCATTTCTTCGACCCGCTGATCCTGCAGGACGAGGAGCGCCGACTGCGTCCCGGGCTCGCCGTCTCCTGGCGCGCGATCGATCCGACGACCTGGGAGTTCAGGCTCCGTACCGGAGTCAAATTCCACGACGGCAGCGACTTCACCGCGGAGGACGTCAGGTACACGCTGTGGCGCGCCATCAACGTGCCGAACAATCCCGGCAGCTTCGAGGTCTATATCCGCAACGTGAAGGAGGCGATCGTCGTCGACTCGCATACGATCCGTCTGAAGACCGAACGGCCGTACCCGCAGCTTCCGGCAGACATGAGCACTTTCGGGATCATCTCGCACCGCATTGCCGACTTCGCCACGACGAAGGACTTCGCATCCGGCAAGGCGATGATCGGTACCGGCCCGCTCAAGTTCGCCGAATGGGTGCCGGGCGACCGGATCGTCGCGGTCCGGAACGACTCCTACTGGGGCGAGCGCGTCGCGTGGGACAAGGTGACATTCCGCTACATGAACAACAACCCGACGCGTGTCGCTGCCCTGCTGTCCGGCCAAGTGGACATCATCGAGCAGGTCCCGTCGACGGACATTCCGACGCTGGGCAAGCGTGAAGATGTCAACCTGTATCGCAAGACCGGCAACCGCCTCATTCACATCCAGCTCGACAGCCATCGCGAGAAGTCGCCGTACATCACGGACAAGGCCGGCAACCCGCTCGCCAGCAATCCATTCAAGGATGCGCGGGTGCGCCTGGCGGTCTCCAAAGCGATCAACCGCCAGGCCATCGTGGACCGGACGCTCAACGGAGCGGGTTTTCCCGCCGGTCAGGTGATGCCCGACGGCTATTACGGGACGAGTCCGAAGGTGAAGCCCGAGGCCTTCGATCCGGAAGGCGCGATTCGTCTGCTGACCGAGGCGGGCTATCCGAATGGATTTGCGGTCGTGCTGCACGGGCCAAACGATGCCTACGAGCAGGACGAGCAGGTGTGCATGGCGGTCGCGCAGATGCTGTCGCGGGTCGGCATCGCCGTGAAGGTCGAGACTATGCCGCGCGGCATTCTGGGCAAGCGCTCGGCGGCGCTGGATACGAGCATGCATCTGGCCGGCTTCACCTCGGATACCGGCGAAGCGGCGAGCGCGCTGCGCAATCTGGTATCGACGCACAGCATCGAGAAGGGGCGCGGGATCGCTAATCGTGGGCGGTACTCGAATCCGCGCTTCGATCAGATGCTTGAGGACGCGCTGATGGTCCTCGACGACGAGAAGCGCGAGGACCAGATCCAGAAGGCCACCGAGTTCGTGATGGCTGACGTGCCGTTCGTGCCCCTTTATCTGCAGGTGCCAAGCTGGGGCGTGCGCAAGGGCCTCGCCTACGCGCCGCGCGCGGACGGCTACATGCTCGCCCACCGCGTGATGCCCGCGGCGCGATAGCATCGCGCGAGAGGGGTAACGGCTTACTCTGCACGTCGCGATGGAAGCGCCGTTCATTCATGTGCGCCTGGTCGGCGGCGTCCCCAAGGTTGCCGGCATCGCGCATCATGCGGTCGGCCGCGCTGGCGGCAATGCGAATGGCGCGCCGGCCGCCGGCTTCGCGCAATGGAATTGGGATGGCTGTGCGCTGACGGTCGAGACCTGCCGCTATGGCGTGCGGCCGCTCTTCTACTACGCGGCGCCGGGTGAAATCTGCCTCTCAACGTCGATCGAAACGCTGCTTGCGCGCGGGGCGCCAACTGAGCTCGATGTCGAGGCGCTGGCGGTCCTGCTTCGCCTCAACTGGTTCCTGGCCGAGGACACCCCGTTCAAGGCAATCCGCATCGTGCCTCCCGCAGCCCGTTTCCACTGGGATGGTGCGCTGAGGCTCGGATCCGCGCTGCACATCGTGCCGGCGAACGGCCTGTCGCGCGACGATGCCATCGACGGTTTCATCGCGCGCTTTCGGCGCGCCGTCGAGCGCAGTTATGCCGATGGCGGGCTGCTGCCGCTCAGCGGCGGCCGGGATTCGCGCCATATCCTTTTCGAGCTCTGCCGGATCGGGCGGCCGCGGCTCTGCATCACGGTCAAAGACCCGCCACCCTGGCCCAATCCCAGCGAGAACACGCTGTACTCGCGTCAGCTCACCGCGATGTTCGGCCTTGAGCACGCCGTGCTCGATTACGTTCCCGACATCGTCTCCGCCGAATGGCGGAAGAATGTCTTAACGAGCCTCTGCACCATCGAGCACGCCTGGTACATGGCGGTGCATGATCGCCTCGCGAACGAGCAAGGGCGCGTGTTCGATGGTCTCGCCGGCGACTACCTGTCGGCGGGCGGTGGTCTGGATCAGAAAGGGCCGGAGCTACTGCGCGAAGGGAGAATCGACGATCTCGCGACCCATCTGCTGACGCGGCGGGGCATGCC
>DATAAP010000373.1:0-2206 GCA_036260035.1 Alphaproteobacteria bacterium
TAGCTCTCCGAATAGCGGCCGCCATGCAGCAGCTCCTGCCACTGCCGCACCATGCCCATGTACTCGTTGTTGAGGATGAACGCCTTCACCGGCAGCCGGTACTGCGCGATGGTCGACAGCTCCTGGATGTTCATCAGGATCGATGCCTCGCCGGCGATGTCGATCACCAGCGCGTCGGGGTGCGCGATCTGCACGCCCATCGCCGCCGGAAGGCCATAGCCCATCGTGCCGAGCCCGCCCGAGGTCATCCAGCGGTTGGGCTTCTCGAACTTGTAGAACTGCGCCGCCCACATCTGGTGCTGGCCCACTTCCGTGGTGATATAGGCCTCGCGGTCCTTGGTCAGCTCGTAGAGCCGCTGGATCGCGTATTGCGGCTTGATGATGTCGGCCGTCTTCTTGTAGCGCAGGCAGTCGCGCGCGCGCCATTTCTCGATCTGCTCCCACCAGGCGGCGATCGCCCTGCCGTCGGGCTTCACGTTGCGCCGCTTCCACAGCGCGATGATGTCCTCCAGCACATGCGCCACGTCGCCGACCACCGACACGTCGACGCGCACGTTCTTGTTGATCGAGGACGGG
Source organism: Alphaproteobacteria bacterium (assembly GCA_036260035.1). Lineage (GTDB taxonomy): Bacteria > Pseudomonadota > Alphaproteobacteria > CACIAM-22H2 > CACIAM-22H2 > DATAAP01. Next base: position 577 of record DATAAP010000373.1, read on the forward strand.
TCGATGTCGATATGCACCTTCTTCGATTTCGGCGAGAAGGCGGCGAGCTTGCCGGTGACGCGGTCATCGAAGCGCGAGCCGACTGCGACCATGACGTCGCAGTCGTGCATCGCCCAGTTGGCCTCGTATGTGCCGTGCATGCCGAGCATGCCGAGGAAGAGCGGATCCGAGGCCGGGAAGGCGCCGAGCCCCATCAAGGTCAGCGTGCAGGGGTAGCCCGTCATGCGCACGAGCTGCGTGAGCAGCTGCGAGGCGCGCGGGCCCGAATTGATCACGCCGCCGCCGCAATAGAAGATCGGCCGCTTCGCATGGGCGAGCAGGTCGACGACTTCGGCGATGCGGTTCGGGTCCGGCTTGACGCGCGGGTTGTAGCTCTTGTGCGTGACGTTGTCGGACGGCGTGTAGCGGCCCTTGGCGATCAGCACGTCCTTCGGCAGGTCGATCACCACCGGGCCGGGACGGCCGCTGCGCGCCACGTGGAACGCCTCGTGCACCGTGCGCGCGAGCTGGTTGACGTCCTTGACTAGGTAATTGTGCTTGGTGCACGGCCGCGTGATGCCGGTCGTGTCCGCCTCCTGGAAGGCGTCGTTGCCGATCAGATGCGTCGGCACCTGGCCGGTGAGGCAGACGATCGGGATCGAATCCATCAGCGCGTCGGTCAGGCCGGTGACGGCATTGGTCGCACCGGGGCCCGAGGTCACCAGCACCACGCCGACCTTGCCGGTCGAGCGCGCATAGCCCTCCGCCGCGTGGACCGCGCCGCCTTCCTGGCGGACGAGGATGTGACGGATCGAGTTCTGCTGGAACAGCGCGTCGTAAATGGGAAGGACCGCGCCGCCCGGATAGCCGAATACGACGTCGACGCCCTGATCGACCAGGGCCTTGAGCAGCAGCTCGGCGCCGGAGAGATCAGTGGCAGTCATCGTCGCAGACATAGCTATTCCCTTCTGTTTCAGCAGCTTAGACGAGCAGAGGTGACGGGGAGCCCCGCGCCGCCCGCACGCGGGAGGGGTACCCTAGACGGCCGGGTCGGGCCGGTCAACGCTTTTCCTAATAAAAGAAAAGATTTCCGGCTGAAGACTTTCCGAAAATTGCGCATCCCAGACCTGTGCGGGGCGCAGTTGATAGCGGAACCAGGTGTATTGTCGCTTGGCATATTGACGCGTGGCCCGCTGGAACAGGGCCATCGCCGCGTCGAAATCGAGCTCGCCGCTTATGTAGCGGGCGAGCTCGCGCACGCCGAGCGCCTTCATCGCCGGCAGCTCCGGCGGCAGGTTCTGTTGAAGAAGAGCGCGCACCTCGTCGAGCGCGCCTGCGGCGATCATCGCGTGGCAGCGCGCGTCGCACGCGGCGTTCAGCGCCTCGCGCGGCGGCATCAGCAGCAGCGGCACGAAGGCGCCGTCCGGCGGCGCCGTCTCTGCCTGGAAGCTCGCCAGGGAGCGGCCGGTCGCGGCGACGACCTCGTAGGCGCGCCGCACGCGCTGCGTGTCGCGAGGCGCGAGCCGCGCCGCCATCACCGGGTCGCGTTCCGCAAGCGCCGCGTGGAAGCGCTCGGGGCCTAGCTTTTCGTGAAGCAGCGCGGTCTCCTCGCGCACGGCGTCCGGCACGTCGGGGATCGGCGCCAGCCCTT
>DATAAP010000374.1:0-4133 GCA_036260035.1 Alphaproteobacteria bacterium
AGCATGCACGGCGCATGCTGGCCGGCGCTGCCGCGGCGCCGGCGCTGGAGACGTTCAATCTCGGCCCGCATCTCGGCCAATGCTGCGGCGGCAAGGTGACGGTGATGTTCGAGCCATTCGTGCCGAGCGACTTCACCATCGCCGTCTTCGGCGCCGGCCATGTTGGCAAGGCGCTGGTTGGCGTGCTGGCGGGTCTGCCGGCGCGCATCCTGTGGATCGACGCGCGCGCGGAGCAGTTCCCGACCGACATTCCCGCCGGCGTCGAGAAGATTGTGGCCGCGATCCCGGAAGACGAGGTCAAGGACCTGCCGGCAGGCTGCTACGCGCTGGTGATGACGCACAGCCACGACCTCGACCTGATGCTGTGCGAGCGGCTGCTGCGCCGCGGCGACTGTCGGTATACCGGGCTGATCGGCTCGACGACGAAGTGGAAGCGGTTCGAGGCGCGGCTGCTGCACAAGGGGTTCGCGCCCGATCGGGTCGCCTCTATCCGCTGCCCGATCGGCATCGAGGGGATTCCTGGCAAGCACCCGCGCGAGATCGCCATCGCCGTGGCGGCGGAGCTGCTTCTGCTGCGCGGTAAGGCAACCACATTCACGGCAGCGGCGGCGCAGACGGCCTGAACAGCGCCATGTCCGGCTCTCTCTCCGCATCGTCGCTGCTCTACGCGCTCGGCTGCACCGCCGTCGCGGCGGCGATCACCTGGTCCATGGCTTATTTCGCCGTGCTGGTCGATGTACCCAATGCCCGCTCCTCGCATGTGCGCCCGACGCCGCGCGGCGGCGGCGTCGGCATCCTCGCTGCCTTCTTCGTCGGCTTGGTCGCCGTGCACATCGCCGTCGACCTCTTCGACCAGCCGGGCCTCGCGGCATTCGCGACCGCCGCCCTGATCATGGGCCTCGCGGGGCTCGTCGACGACGTGCGGTCGATGAAGTTCACGACCAAGCTGGCCGCCCAGATCGCCGCCAGCGTGATCGCCATGGCCGGTGGCCTCGTGATCCCGACGCTCTACATTCCGTGGATCGGACCGCTCGAGCTCGGTGCCTTCGCCTATCCGCTCACGCTGCTCTGGCTGATCGGCCTGACCAACGCTTTCAACTTTATGGACGGGCTCGACGGCCTCGCGGGCGGCGTCGCCGTGATCGCAGGCGGGTTCCTCTGCATCCTGGCCCTGCTGCTCGAGGAGCCGGTCGTGCTGATCGTCAGCGGCTTGCTCACGGCGGCGAGCGCCGGCTTCCTGATCTTCAACCTGCCGCCGGCACGGATCTTCATGGGTGATGTCGGCAGCCAGTTCCTCGGCTTCGCCTTCGCTGCGCTGAGCGTCATGCTCACCCTGCGCGACGGCACCGGCACATTGCTGCTGCTGGTTCCAGTTCTCCTCTTCTCGTTCCTGTTCGATACGGCCTTCACCGCTATCCGCCGGTGGCGCAACGGCGAGAACCTCGCGGCTGCGCATCGCACCCATCTTTATCAGCTGCTGAACCGGTCCGGCCTGAACCACCGGCAGGTCGCTGGCGCGCAGTATGCGATGGCCGTCGTGCACGGAGTCGCGGCGCTATGGCTCGTCCGCGCCGAGCCGCCGACGCGCTGGCTCCTGCTCATCGCTCTGCTCGCGGCGCAATCCGCTTACGCGCTTGTCGTGCTCCGCCTGTTCCAATCGCGGAACAAATCTGTGACGGGCTGAGGCCTCATCGTTATCCGCTTCTAAAGCTTGAGCATTGCGGCTTTGCTTTCTCCGGAGTGCGACCGCCGCGTTTACGCCCGGTTAACCATACGGGCATAGCCCTGATGCCATTCCAAAACACAACGACTCGGGAATGGCGGCATGAACTCGCTCACGGAACGCAGCAGCGGCGCATTGGCGGAAAGCAAGGAGGACATTCTCCTCGCCTGCCTTGTGTGGCTCGCGCATTTCCACGAGCGCCCCATGTCCGGAGAGGCTTTGCGCGCTGGCCTGCCTCTCGTCGACAACCAGCTGACGCCCGAGCTGTTCGTGCGCGCCTGCTCGCGCGCCGGCCTGACGGCGCGCACGGTCAAGCGGCCCTTGCGTGAATACTCGAAGCACGTACTGCCCGGCGTGCTGCTGCTGAAGGACCGCAAAGCCGTCATTTTGACCCGGCTGATCGACGAGCAGACGGCCGAGGTCCTGCTCCCCGACACCGGCTTTGGCCTGTCGCACATCCCGATTGCCGAGCTCGAGGCCACTTATCTGGGCTTCGGCATTCTCGCACGCCCCGTATACCGCGCGCCGGACCGCAGCCTTGAATCGGAGGAGATCGCCGACTCCGGCAAGCACTGGTTCGCCAGGACCCTGCTCCAGTACTGGCCGACCTGGAGCCAGGTCGCGGTCGGCGCGGTGCTGATCAACGTCTTCGCGCTGGTCACGCCTCTCTTTGCCATGAACATCTACGACCGCGTCGTGCCGAACCTCGTCATGGAGACGCTCTGGGTGCTGACGATCGGCACGGTCCTCGTGCTCGGCTTCGAGTTCGCGATCCGGCTGCTGCGCGGCTACTTCATCGACTTCGCCGGCAAGAACGCCGACATCCTGCTCGCCAGCAAGATATTCCAGCACATCCTCGGCATGCAGCTTTCGCACCGGCCGGGCTCTGCGGGCGCCTTCGCCAATGAGCTGCGCGAGTTCGAGACGCTGCGCGACTTCTTCACCTCGGCCACGCTGGCGACGCTGATCGACCTGCCGTTCGTGTTCCTGTTCATCGGCATGATTGCCGTGATCGGCGGCAGCCTCGGCTGGGTCCCACTGGCGGCACTGCCGATCGTGATCGCTGTCGGCCTGCTGCTGCAGATCCCGCTCGACAAGGTGGTGCGCCGCTCGTTCCGCGAATCGGCCTTACGCCATGCGATCCTGATCGAGACCCTCAACGGTTTGGAGACGATCAAGTCCGTCGGCGCCGAGGGCCGCGTGCAGCGCCATTGGGAGCAGTTCATCGCCATGGCGTCGAAGTCTGGCCTGGCGGCACGGCTCTACTCGTCCGTCGCGGTCAATTTCTCGGTCCTGGCTCAGGGCGTCGTCTACGCCGCCGTCATCGTCTTCGGCGTGTACGAAATCGCCGCGGGCAACATGACAACCGGCGCCCTCGTCGCCTGCTCCATCCTGTCCGGCCGCGCCATGGCGCCGCTGGCGCAGGTGGCGGGCCTGCTCACCCGCTATAACCAGTCGATGCAGGCGCTCAAGGCACTCGACCGGGTCATGCAGGCGCCGCTCGAGCGGCCCGCCGGGCACGCCCTGCTGCACCGCCCGCACATCGCCGGTGCCATCGAGTTCCGCGACGTCACTTTCGAGTACCCGCAGGGCGGCGGCAAGGCGCTCGACGGCGTCTCGTTCAAGATCAGGCCCGGCGAGAAGGTCGCTCTGGTCGGCCGCGTCGGCTCGGGTAAGAGCACGGCCAGCAAGCTGATCCTTGGCTTGTTCCGGCCGACCTCCGGCGCCGTGCTGATCGACGGCACGGACAGCCGGCAGATCGATCCCGCCGACCTGCGCCGCGCGATCGGCGTGGTACCGCAGGACATCTTCCTGATGAACGGCACCATCAAGGACAACATCGTACTGGGGGCGCCCGAGGCGACCGACGCGCATGTGCTATTCGCGAGCCGCCTTGTCGGCCTGGACGAGTTCGTGCGGACGATGCCGGACGGCTATGACCTGGTCGTCGGCGAGCGCGGCGAGCGCCTGTCCGGCGGCCAGCGCCAAGCGGTGGCGCTTGCACGCGCCTTCGTGCGCGAGCCGTCGATCGCCCTGCTGGACGAGCCGACCAGCGCCATGGACCAGGGCACCGAGGAGTTGATCAAGCATCGCCTGGCGCATGCGCTGCAGGGCAAGTCGCTGATACTGATCACGCACCGGCCCTCCCTGCTGTCGTTGGTCGACCGCCTGATCGTGCTCGACCGCGGCAAGATCATCGCCGATGGTCCGCGCGACAGTGTGATGAAAGCCATGATTCAAGGGCAGCTCCGCGCCGTGCCCAACACCCAAGCAGCTTCGGGAGCCGCTAGATGAAGAGCCTGAGCTACGACAAGGCGTTCATGTCCGAACTGCAGGCCGCCAACATCGCGCGGCCGCCGCTCGCCACGACGCTGTTCATGATCGTGATCGCCATCCTGCTCGTCGCCTT
>DATAAP010000375.1:0-5360 GCA_036260035.1 Alphaproteobacteria bacterium
CAGGAGGTGAATGCGCAGGCAGCCGCCAAGCGTCAGCGCCGGACCTTCGTGGTCTTGGATAAGGTGCTCAAGACGACGCCCTACGCGGCGTATTATCGGGCTACTACCACCGGACCGAGCGGCGGGCCGGCGGACTTGCACAATCTAGTGACCGCTTGTTCGATGCGGACCCGGATGCGCTGCTGGCGGTCGCTGGCGACCTAAATGCGGAGGCGCGAGAGACCCCGGTCCGCGCGATCTACGGGTGACCCGGAAGACACCGGGAATGACGCCCTCGCCACACGTACGCTGTCGCCGATCGAGACCGCGGTGCCGCAGGACCGCCGGTTCTCCGTGCTGCATCATGGCCTCAAGCTGATGCTCGACCACCTGATGGTATCGCGGCAGCTCAAACGCGCCTATCGCGGCGTCGACATCCTCAATGAGGCGCTGCCTGACGAGTACATCGCCTGGGTCAAAGGTGTGCAGATCGCCGGCTCTTTTCACGCGCCTGTCATTGCCGATTTCGACCTGCCCGAGTGAAATTGCGCCTCATGGAATCAGCACCGCTGCGCCGGTGATCCGCCCGTCGCGCAGGCGATCGAGCGCCTCATTGGCGCTGTCGAGCGCAAAGGTTTCGATGGTCGTGACGATCGGGACCTTCGGCGCGAGCGTAAGGAACTCCTCCGCATCGCGGCGGGTAAGATTGGCGACCGAGCGGATCACGCGCTCCTCCCAAAGCAGGCGATACGGGAAGCTCGAGATATCGCTCATATGGATGCCGGCGCAGACGACCGTGCCACCCTTCACGATTGCCTGCAGCGCCGCAGGGACGAGCGCGCCGACTGGCGCGAAGATGACGGCAGCATCGAGCGGCTCCGGCGGCGCTTCGTCCGAGCCGCCGGCCCAGACGGCGCCGAGCTGCCGCGCGAGCTTCTGTGCCGACGCGTCGCCGCGGCGGGTGAACGCGAAGACCTCGCGTCCCTGATGGCGCGCGACCTGCGCGATGATGTGTGCCGCGGCGCCGAACCCGTAGAGGCCAATGCGCCGCGCGTCGCCCGCCACGCGCAGCGCGCGATAGCCGATCAGGCCGGCGCAGAGTAGGGGGGCCGCTTCCGCAGCGGAGCCCTTTTCTCCGATGGGAAAGCAATAGCGCTCATCTGCATAGGCGCTTTGAGCATAGCCGCCGTCGATCGTGTAGCCGGTGAAGCGCGCCTCGGCGCACAGATTCTCCCGCCCGGAGCGGCAGTAATCGCAATCGCCACACGTCCAGCCGAGCCACGGGATGCCGAGGCGGTCGCCGGGCCTGAAGCGCTCCACAGCGCGGCCGACCGCCATGACCACGCCAACGATCTCGTGCCCCGGCACCAGCGGCAGCTTGGGGTGCGGGAGCTCACCGTCAACGACGTGAATGTCGGTGCGGCACACGCCACAGGCTTGGACCCGGATGAGCACCTCATGCGGGGCAGGATCGCGCTCTGGTAGGTTGCTCGCAGCAAGCGGCGTCCGCTCCCGCGTCAGAACCATGGCCCGCATGAGGGCTCCCTATGCATTGGCAAAGATGCATGATCGGCACCGTCTCGGCGCCGATCAAGCGGCAAAGGCGAGCGCCGGCGAGGGATAAATTGTTGAGCTGGATCAATGTCCGGATCGTGGCCGTATATACGGTGCCGGGGACGATCCCGAAGAGGACAGGATGACGACTCTCGAGGCCCAGCTGCGGCCCGGTCAGACGACGCGGCAACCCGGCCCTTCGCCGTTCCCGCGTGTTCTCGTCCATGTCGGTCTCGATCGCGCTAATACTGCGCGGCTCGATTTCGCGGCCACCTTCGCCGAGCGCTTCGGCAGCGCCGTGACGGGTGCTTATCTGATGCCGGCGCTGATCCCGAGCGCCGTCGCCGTTGGCGACGTGCTGCCCGAACTGATCATCGAGCAGGAGAAGCTGGCCCAAGCGGACGCGGAAAAGGCAAAGCGCGCGTTCCTCAATCACACTACGCGCAAGGGCCTCCGGGCCGAGTGGCATATCCTGCGCGGGCCAGTAGTATCCAGAGTCCGCCATCTCGCCCGCCTTGCGGACATCGCGATCGTTGGCTAGGTCGATCCCGACCTGCCGGACGAGGCTGTCGTTCTCCGTCCCGAGGAGCTCGCGCTCGGCAGCGGCCGGCCGGCGATCGTCGTGCCCTATGTTGGCAGTCCGCACGATTTCGGCCACCGCGTCATCGTGGCATGGAACGGCAGCCGCGAAGCCGCGCGCGCGATGGGTGATGCCATGCCGCTGCTGCGCCAGGCGCAGTCAGTCTGCGTGGTGTCGATCAATGCCGAAGGCGAAACACAAGGGCAGCCTGGCCCGGCCGCGGAGCTGACGCGCCGTCTGGCCGATCACGGCATCCAGGCGGAGCCGCAGGTGCTGCGCTCGGACGATATCAGTGCGGCAGACATGCTGCTGTCGCGGATCGCCGATCTTGGTGCGGACTCGCTGGTGATGGGCTGCTTCGGCCACTCGCGCCTGCGCGAGATCGTGCTGGGCGGCACGACGCGCGACGTCCTGCGCCATGCGACCGTGCCGGTCCTGCTGTCGCACTGAGTTAAGGCGCCGTCGTGAGCAGCTCGATAAGGCCGCCCGCGCGTACGCTCGGCTCGATGAGCGCGTCGACGGCGCGCTCGATGCCCTCCCGGCGCTCGCGGCCGAGGACCGGGTCGGCGAGGTCGCGAAACTTTGTGTACAAGACATCGGGCGGCAGCGGCGTGGACGGATCGCCGCGCGTCGTGGTGTCTGCTGAGTCAAGCCGTCTCCCGTCGCGCAGGACGAAACTCACCTGCGCATAGCGCTCTGCCGGGAAGCGCCCATTGAAATCGCCGCGCTCGCGCAGGGCCATACCGGCGCTGAGGCGGCGTATCTCAGGGTCTGTGAAGGCGGCGTCGCCGAGCTCGTCGCCCGCAAGGCGGCCGCGCACGATTGCCGCAGCGACCGGGTGGGGCAGGCTGTATTGCGCTTCCTCGGTGGTCCTCGGCGTCCGCGCCGCGAGCCGCACCGCTTCGTGGAACGTCGCGACTTCGACTGTGGCGATTTCGTCGGCCCTGATGCCGTACTGCCGGACGAGGGCGAGCGCGGCCTCGACCGCTGGCTGAGCCCAGCGGCACACAGGATAGGGCTTGAAGTACATTTCGAGCATTCGCCAGCGCTGCCCGAGATCGGCCCACAGATCGCCGACCTGCTCGCTCTCGACGACGAGCGCCGGCGCGCCGGTGAATCCGCTCGCGGCCAGCAACGCCGCGCTGACGCCCGTCATGGCGCCCCAGCCGGAGCCGTCCTTGACCATGGTGGGAGAATCGATGCAGCGCATCATCTGACTGCGTGGCCCATGATACTCGGCAATGCCGAGGGCCTCACGGACTCCGCTGGCATCCAGCCCGAGTCTGCGGGCGCCGATCGCCGCAGCGCCAAGCGCGTTCCATGAGCCGGAAGTGTGGTAGTCGCAGGCGGTACGGTGCGTCGCGATACCCGCGCGGATCGCCACTTCGTAGCCGACGACGATGTCGGTCATGAAATCCCGCCCACTGAGCAGTTCCTCGGCTATATCCGCGAAGGCAAGCGCCGCCGGCAGCACGGCGGCACCGGCGTGCCCCTTGGTCAGCACGTGTCCGTCATGCGCGTCGAACGCATCGATGGTCATGCCGTTGGCCAGTGCAGCGCCGACTGGGCTGGCGCGCCGACCATCGAACATCAAGCGCGCGCTTCTGGACCCGTTGCCGAACTGCTCGACGGCATGATCGCGAATGATCCGTGACAGTTTCGTGCCGAGTCCGCCGCATGCGGTTGCAACCAGGTCGAGCACACATACGCGCGCCTGATCGGCAACTTCCCGGGGCAGATCGCTGAAGCGCAGGCTGCGGATGAAGCCGATCGTGCCGCTCTTCATGGCATCATCAGTCTTTCTGTCGACGCGCGCGTGCTTTCAACCAAACGGTTGAGCTCCGCCCTTACGAGCGCAGGATTGCTGTCACGGACGGTTGGCAGGCGTGTTCGCGCGCACTCGACGTCGGGCTTGGAGATTTCTGCTATCACCAGCGCCTCGCGATCGTCGCTGCGCGCGATGGTGTGCCCGCATGCGTCGACTACGCGCGAACCCCCCCAGAAGGTCAGATCACCTTCATGGCCGACCCGATTAGCCATAACCGTCGGCAGGCCATACATCATTGCGTAGAAGTCGAGAACCGTGGTCCAGCCGCGCGGGTTGTCGAATCCGTCGACCGCTTCGATGGCTGAACTGACCGGCGCAATCAGCAGATCGGCGCCACGGCAGGCGGCGATATGCACCAGCGCCGGATTCCACAAATCGGCGCAGACCAAGGACGAGGCCGTCCACTCGGGTGCCAGAGAAAACGTCTCGATTCGCTCGCCGGCAGCGAACCAGCGGTTCTCCTCGAGCCGGCCATAGCCCGGCAGGTTGATCTTCCGATGCACGGATACGATGCCGCCGTCCCGGACCGTCACCGCGGTGTTGAACAGGCGTCCGGACTCGGCCAACTCGACGAAGCCCAATATCACCGCCATTGCGCCGGCTGCGTTCGCAATCTCCCCAATGGAGGCCGAGTCGCGCGGCAGCGCCAAGTCGCGAGCACCCTTCCGCAAGCTGTAGCCGGTCAGGGAAAGCTCGGGAAACACCAGTACATCGACTGCAGCTGCGCGCGCCCGCTCTATCCAATCGCGATGCTTGCGCAGATTCGCCGCAAGGTCGCCGAGCGTCGTCTCGATCTGCGCGGCCGCGACCCGCAAGGTCGCTTTATTCGTTGCCATGACCAGGCAGATAGAAAAGGCGGGAGCATGGCTCCCGCCGGAAGGGTCAGATCAGTCCTTGCTGCTTGAGGAAGGTCGCCGCGACCTCCTCGACCGGCTTCTTGTCGACGTCGACCATCGCGTTCAGCTTCGCCATGGTCTGGTCATCGAGCTTCGCCGAGAGTTTGTTGAGCACCGGCGCCAGCTTCGGGTTCTTGTCCAGCACTTCCTTGCGCACCACCGGCGTGAGCGAGTAAGGCGGAAAGAAGCCCTTGTCGTCCTTAAGGATGACGAAATCAAACGCGGCGACACGTCCGTCCGTCGCGAAGACCAGGGTCGAATCGACCTGCTTGTCGCGCAGCGCCTGGTACGTGAGCCCGGTGTCCATCTTCTTGACCTTTTCCAGCGGCATCTTGAAGCCGTACTCCTTCTCGAGGCCGGGCAGGCCGTCCGGACGGCCTGCGAACTCCGCATTGAGCGCGAGGCTCGGTGCCTTCCCGGCGTTGACGGCCTTCGCGAAGTCGCTCAGCGTCTTGATGCCCGTCTTCTCAATGCCGTCCTTGGTCATGGCGATCGCGTAGGTGTTGTTCGCCTTGGACGGATC
>DATAAP010000376.1:0-2707 GCA_036260035.1 Alphaproteobacteria bacterium
GCGCTGCATCGCGCCGGCGTTGCGGCCGGCCTCGCCTGCCTCACGCTGGGCGCGCAGACCAGCCTTCCCGATCACCAAGCGATCGAGGCGGCACTCGCGAAGCTGCCGCGGCCAACCCGACTCGGCTAGTCGTCCTTTCCGTGCGTCGCGACCCTTAGTGGCCTCAGTTCACATTGACGCAACGGCTTGGGCTACAGGGCCCAGGCATAGGCAGCGCCCATGCCGATCAGCGCTCCGGCCAGGAACGTAACCAGATAGAAAACTCGATGGCTTGTCTGCATGGTCCCCTCCTGATCACCGATTGAAGCGGCGATGCGCGCAACCACAACGAGTCGCGGCCGCGCTTGTTCCCTGATATGACCAAAATTCATGCAGCGGTTGTCGCCGCGGAGCGTTCTACCTCTTCGGCTTGCGGGCGCGCGGGTCGAGGATCTCCTGCAGCGTGTCGCCGAGTAGGTTGCACGAGGCGACGGTCAGCAGGATCAGCACGCCGGGATAGACGGCGAGGAAGGGCGCCGTCCATATCACCTCCTGCGCGTTGGTCAGCATGTTGCCCCAGCTTGGAAGCGGCGGCTGGATGCCGAGGCCAAGGAAGCTCAGGGCCGATTCGAACAAGATGATCTGCCCGACCGCCAATGTCGTCGCGACGATCACGGGCGAGATGGCATTGGGCAGGATGTGCACGGCCATGACCCGCAAGGGACGGGCTCCCATGGCGATCGCCGCGCGCACGAAGTCGCGGCTCTTGAGACTGAGCGTGGTACCCCGTACGAGCCGCGCCACCGTCGTCCAGCCGACCAAAGCGGTGATCGCGATAATGCGATAGAGGCTCGCACTTTCCGACTGCGCGAGCCCGGTGAGTCCGAGCTTTGAAAGGTCGATCGCGGCTAGCACGATCAGCAGCGGCAGCAGCGGCAAGGCGATGACGCCGTCGGTGAGGCGCATGAGGGCTGCGTCGAAGCGGCCGCCGAAATAGCCGGCGACAATGCCGATCGCGGTGCCGATCGCCGCCGCCATGACCGCCGCCACGAAGCCCACCAGCAGCGACACGCGGCCGCCATAAAGGAGGCGCAGGAACACGTCGCGCCCGATCTCGTCGGTGCCGAGGATGTGCTCGGCGGAGGGCGGCTGATGGCGCTGCAGCAGGTCGGCCTCGTTCGAATCGAGGCCGAGTGCGGCCTCGATCAGCGGCGCCGAAAGGGACAGGACGACCATGATCGCCAGGATGGCGAGCGCCGCCGCGGCAAGGGGCCGCTCCAGCAGCTTCTTCACCGGGCGGGCCCACGCTCCGCTCCGGCGCCGAGGCTGATGCGCGGATCGAGCGCCACGTAAGCGAGGTCCGCAAGCAGATTGCCGAGCAGGGTGAGCGCCGTCGCGAAGAGCAAGGTGACGAGGGCGAGGTTGAAGTCGTTGCCCATCACCGCATCGAAGATCAGCTTGCCCATGCCGGGATAGGCGAACATCGTCTCGGTGATCAGCGCGCCCGAGAACAGTCCGCCGAAGGATAGCGCCATGATCGTCACTACCGGAATCATCGCGTTGCGCAGCGCATGCCCCAGCAGGGTGCGCGTCCAGCTCGCCCCCTTGGCGCGCGCCGTGCGTACGAAATCGTTGCGCAGCGCTTCGATCATCGCCGCGCGCATATAGCGCGCATACGCGCCGGCTTCGACGATGGCAAGCGTCACCACCGGCAGGATCAGGTGCCGCACATGCTCCCAGAATCCGGCAGGGCCCGTCGGCAGGCCGCTTGCAGGCAGCCAGCCTAGCAGCACCGCGAAGACGATGATCATCATCAGCGCCAGCCAAAACGTCGGCATCGAGATGGTGAGGAAGCTGGCGAGATTGATCAGCGTGTCGGGCACCGAGCCGGGGCGTGCGGCCGCAAAGATTCCGGCCGGCAGGCCGATTGCGAGTGCGAGCACGAAGGCGCCGCTCATCAGCGCCGCGGTGTTCGCGAGGCGCGGCCCGATCACATCGAGGACAGGCCGCGAGAAACCGCGGCTGTAGCCGAAATCTCCTTGAATCGCAGCGCTCGCCCAGGCGGCGTAGCGTTCGAGCAACGGTCTGTCTAGCCCGTAGACGCGCCGCAGCCGGGCTGCGTCCTCCGCGTCGATGCGCGGATTGGCCGCGATCATCAGCTCGACCGGATCGCCGGGCATCAGCCCGATCAGGCTGTAGATCACTAAGGACATCACCGCGACCACGACGATGCCCTGCAGGACGCGGTCGGCGATGTAGCGGATCATGCGGCGGCGGTCAGGAGCGCGGGCGCCAGCGCTCGATCCACATGGTCGACGGGATCTGGTGCCCGGTTGGCTCGATGCCGGTCAGCCATTTCGGCACAATGTAGCTGTCCGCGCGGAAAAAGAGCGGCAGCACTGGTAGCTCTTCGACATAGATCTCCTGCAACCGGTGCCACAGCGCCTTGCGGCGATCGCGATCGATCTCGACCTCGATCTTGTCGATCACCTCATCCGCCTCCGCATTGCGGAACCCCGGCGTGTTCTGGCCGGCATAGTTGTTGGCGGCGCTCGGGATCTCCTTCGAGTGCAAAGTCAGCCGCGGCAGCGATTCCGGCGCGCTGATCCAGGCATACATCGCCAGGCCGGTATACTGCCGCTGCTTCATGGTCTGACCGAAGAATACACGCGCCGGCTCGTTGCGGAGGCGAATCTCGACGCCGAGCCGCCGCCACTGGCTCTGCAGC
>DATAAP010000377.1:0-5260 GCA_036260035.1 Alphaproteobacteria bacterium
CTACGGCCTGACGCTCACCGTTGTGCTCGGCGTCGCGTTCACCGCCTGCCAGGCCTATGAGTACGCGCATGCCGCATTCGGCTTCCGCGACGGTGTCTACTCGTCGACCTTCTTCATGGCGACCGGGTTCCACGGTTTCCACGTCATCGTCGGCACGATCTTCCTCGCCGTGTGCCTCGGGCGCGCGCTCAAGGGCCAGTTTACGCCGGAGCGCCATTTCGGCTTCGAGGCGGCAGCGTGGTACTGGCACTTCGTGGACGTGGTCTGGCTATTCCTGTTCGCCGCCATCTACTGGTGGGGCTCGGTGGGCGCGGAGATCGCCGCCCATTGACCGCGCACCCGGGCAGCGCGTAAGCCTGCCCGGCATGGATCAGTTCTCGCCGTTCCAGGCCGGCTTGCAGTGCCGCTGCCCGCGCTGCGGGCAGGGCCGGCTCTTCGACGGCATTCTCGCGGTGCGCGAGCGCTGCGCGGTCTGCGATTTCGATCTGCGCGCGAATGATGTCGGCGATGGTGCTGCCGTCTTCGTCATCCTCATCCTCGGCTTCATCGTGGTCGGGCTGGCGCTGCTGGTCGAGGCTAAGGTCGAGCCGCCGCTCTGGGTGCACGCCGTGATCTGGCCGATCGTCATTTTCGCCGGAACCATCGGAATGCTGCGCCCGCTGAAGGGGACCTTGATCGCGCTGCAGTACCGCCACCGCCGCGACACGTTCGATGCTACGTGAGTATCTCGCCGATTTCCGACCGCGACCTGTGCCGACGCTGATCGCCGGCATCGGCATCGTGCTGTTGCTGGCGCTCGGCACCTGGCAGCTCTTCCGGCTCGCCGAGAAGAACGCGATCAATGCCTTTCGCGCCGAGCGTGCGGCTGCCGCCGCGGTGCCGCTACCGGCGCGCATCGATGATGTCGCCGCATGGGAATTCCGTCGCGTGAGCGTGACGGGAACGTTCGATCACCGCCATGAGCTGCACGTCAACGCGCGCTCGCAGCGCGGGAACACGGGCTATGACATCGTGACGCCGCTGCGCCGCGCGGACGGGCCGCCGGTGCTGGTCAATCGCGGCTGGGTCCCGTATTCGCGCAAGGATGCCGCGGCGCGCGCCGAAGGACAGCTCGCCGGGCCGGTGACGGTCGAGGGCATCCTGCGCACGGAGCCGCGCAAGGGTTGGCTGATGCCGACCAACAGCGCGCAGCGCAACGAGTGGTTCTGGTTCGACCTACCGGCCATGAAGCAGGCGGCCGCCGTGCCGGACGCAGCACCGTTCTATATCGAGGCCGGCTCCGCACCGAATCCGGGCGGCTTCCCCATCGGCGGCCAGACGATGGTCCAACTGCCGAGCAACCACCTGCAATACGCGATCACTTGGTATGCCTTGGCGATCGCGCTCGGCGTCATCTATGTGGTATCGCAGCGCGCGCCGGCGCGCAGTGTCCAGATCGGGAAATAGCCAAATGTCCGCCGCACCCAACGCCATTACCGCCTACGATGTGCTCGAGAAGCGTTTCCGGCGCCTGAACCTGGTGCGCGACGCGGTCGGGGTCCTGCAATGGGACATGGCGGCGATGATGCCGAATGGTGGTGCCGATGTGCGCGGCGACCAACTCGCCACCCTCAAGGTCATCATTCACGAGCAGATGACCGACCCGGCAATGGGCGACCTGCTCGCGGCGGCGAACGAGACAGCACCGCAGCTCGACGAGTGGCGCCGCGCCAACCTGCGCGAGATGCGCCGCGCCTGGGTGCATGCCAGCGCCGTTCCCGTGGATCTTGTCGAGGCCCTGTCCAAGGCCGTGTCCGATTGCGAGATGCGCTGGCGCGATGCGCGGCCGGCGAACGACTTCAAGGGCCTGCTGCCGGGCTTGCGCCGCGTGCTCGACCTCACGCGCGAGGTGGCGCAGGTCAAGGCGCAGCACCTGAAAGTCGGCCCCTATGACGCGTTGCTCGACGAGTACGAGCCCGGCGGCTCGTCGGCGGAGATCGACCGCGTGTTCGACGACCTCGCATCGTTCTTGCCGGGGTTCATCGATGCCGTGCTGATGAAACAGGCGCGCGAGCCTGCGGCGCTGCCGGTCACGGGCCCGTTCCCAGCCGAGAAGCAGAAGGCGCTGGCGATCAAGCTGATGCGCCAGCTCGGGTTCGACTTCGCCCATGGCCGGCTCGACACCAGCCATCACCCGTTCTGCGGCGGCGTGCCCGACGACGTGCGCCTGACCACGCGTTGGGATGAGAACGATTTCCTTTCCGGCTTGATGGGCGTGCTGCACGAGACCGGCCATGCGCTCTACGAGCGTGGGTTGCCGAAGGACTGGCGCCATCAGCCGGTCGGCGAGGCGCGCGGCATGAGCTTCCACGAGAGCCAGTCCCTTCTCGTCGAGATGCAGGCCTGCCGCTCTCGCGAATTCATCGGCTACCTGGCGCCGCTCGCGGCCGAGACGTTCGGTGGCAGCGGACCCGCGTGGACCGCGGAGAACTTCCGCCGGATCTACGGCAAGGTCGAGCGCAGCCTGATCCGCGTCGACGCCGACGAGGTGACCTATCCGGCGCATGTGATCCTGCGCTACCGGCTGGAGAAGGCGATGATCGCCGGCGATCTCGACCTCGCCGACTTGCCGGACGCTTGGAACGCGGCGATGCGCGAGCTCGTGGGCATCGTGCCGCCGGACGACCGTGACGGCTGCCTGCAGGACATACACTGGCCCGGCGGCGCCTGGGGCTATTTCCCGACCTACACATTGGGAGCCATGACGGCGGCCCAGCTCTTCGATGCGGCGACGCGCGCGGATCCGTCGATCCGGCCGTCGATCGGCCGCGGCGATTTCGCGCCGCTGATGGCGTGGCTGCGCGCAAACGTGCATTCGAAGGGAGCGCTGCTGCCGACGCGCGAGCTCCTGGTCTCCGCGACCGGGAGGCCGCTCGATCCGGCCATCTACAAGGCGCATCTGAAGCGGCGCTATCTGGACGGCTGAGCAGGTGCGCGGAACGAAGCCCGGCGCGCGCGCGTCGTTCCCGCATGCGCTGGCTCCTCACGTTCATCGGTTTCAACGCGGTTCTGTTCGTGGTCGTGCTGGCCACGCTCTGGGCTTTCGGCGGCTTCGCCGATGCGGGCCTGAGCGGGCAGGGGTGGTTCGCGCTTGCCCTAGGCGTGGCCTTTACATCGGCTCTCGGCGTCGCTTTGATGGCGCTCGTCTTCCACAGCGCCCGCAAGGACTACGACGAGAATGCCTACCGTATCGGCCGTCCCGACCGCTGACCGTCCTTAATGGAGCCCGCCGATTTCATGCGGCGGGCGATCGCGCTGAGCCGAGAGAACCTCAAGACCCAGGATGGCGGGCCGTTCGGCGCCGTCGTCGTGAAGGATGGGCGGATCGTCGGTGAGGGCCGCAACCAGGTGATCGCCACCAACGATCCCACTGCGCATGCTGAGATCGTTGCGATCCGCGCCGCGACGCAGGCCCTCGGCACGTTCGACCTCTCCGGCTGCGCGGTCTATGCGAGCTGCGAGCCGTGCCCGATGTGCCTCGGCGCGATCCTGTGGGCGCGCATCGGCCGGCTCTATCACGCCTGCGACCGCCACGACGCCAAGGCTATCGGATTCGACGACGAGGCCTTTTATCGCGAGGTCCAGCGGCCGGCCATGGAGCGCAGCCTGCCGGTCGAACGCCTTCTTGATGAGGAGGCGCGCACGGTGTTCAAAGAGTGGGGCGCCGATCCGAGTCGCGTCCGCTACTAGCCACGCGATGACCTGCGCGCGGTGCGCCCCGACTCACGCGTGCCCGGATCATCAAGGCAAAACAAGATCCTATGTTCTCTCTTTGTTCACGCCATAACGCCGCCCGATTTGCGGCCTCCATGGTGCGCCGGTCACGCAGGTCACATCCTGATTTAATAATTAATTTCAGTTACTTAGACCATCGCCAAAGTTTCCCTGTCTGAGGTAAGATCGCGTCTTGCTCCCGCCACAGGTGGGGGCTAGTCTCGGCCGCTCCTGTCAGACCGAGGGATCGCCTTTGCGTTACGTGTCGACCCGGGGCGATGCCCCGGTCCTGAGTTTCGATGAGGTCCTCCTGGCGGGGCTGGCCCGCGACGGCGGTCTGTATGTGCCGGAGGCTTGGCCGCGGCTCGGCCACGCGGAACTCAAGAGCTTGGCCGGGCGCCCGTATTCCGAGGTGGCGGCAGCGGTCCTGAAACCCTTTGTCGGCGGGACAATCGCCGATGCCGACCTCGCCGCTATGGCAACCGAGACCTACCGCGGCTTCGGCCACCCGGCGGTGGCACCGCTTAAGCAGCTCGACGCCAACTTGTTCCTGCTGGAGCTGTTCCACGGCCCGACCCTGGCCTTCAAGGACTATGCGCTCCAGCTGGTCGGCCGGCTCTTCGACCATGTGCTGAAGGCGCGTGGGCAGCGGGCTACCATCGTCGGCGCCACATCGGGGGACACCGGATCGGCAGCGATCGAAGCCTGCCGCGACCGCGAGGCGATCGACATCTTCATCCTGCATCCCAAGGGCCGCACAACCGAGGTGCAGCGGCGGCAGATGACCACGGTCGCCTCGGCCAACGTGCACAATATCGCGCTCGAAGGCACGTTCGACGACTGCCAGGATCTCGTAAAGGCAATGTTTAACGACCCGGCCTTCCGCGACGACCTGCAGCTCTCTGCCGTCAACTCCATCAACTGGGCGCGTGTCGCAGCTCAGGTCGTCTATTACATCACGGCCGCGCTGGCGCTGGGGGCTCCGGCGCGCAAGGTCGGCTTTGCCGTGCCGACCGGGAATTTCGGCAACGTGCTCTCGGCCTACGTGGCGCTGCAGATGGGCCTACCGATCGAGCGGCTGGTGATTGGCTCCAACCGCAACGACATCCTCGCGCGGCTGCTGGCCAGCGGCGAAATGGCGACCGCTCCGGTCGAGCCGTCGCTGTCGCCCAGCATGGACATCCAGATCTCCAGCAATTTCGAACGCCTGCTGTTTGAGCTGTGCGGGCGCAACGGCGCCACCGTGCGCGATCTGATGCAGCGCTTCCGGAAGACGGGCCGCATGAAGCTGACGCCCACGCGGCATGCGCGGCTCACCAAGCTATTCGCCGGCGCCCGGGTCGACGATGAGGCGACATTAGCCACCATCCGCCGCGTCTACCAGCAGACCGGCGAGGTGGCTAATGTCGCCTCATCGTCGACCCGGGCGCCGGCGAATAGCTTGGTGAGCCGCGCATGCCGCGTGGGCGTCAGCTTCATGCGGCCCGTCTTCCGGAAGCGCTGCATC
>DATAAP010000378.1:0-6471 GCA_036260035.1 Alphaproteobacteria bacterium
CGCCATCGCTACTTCCAGCCCTGGCTGCGATGGTCGGTGCACGAGGCAGCGCTGATCCCCGAACTCGCCGTCCACCAGCGCCGCATGGACGCGGCGCACCGCACCCTGATCACGGAAGCCGTCGCCCCCGCTTTCGCCGCCGCGCCGCCGCCGGCGCTGATCGGGCTGCTGTCATCGCTGCTCGAATTCCGCGCCTGGCAGACACTGACCGCCGATTACGGCCTGAGCGACAGCGCCGCAGCCGACGCGATCGGCAATGCCGCACGGCTTGTCCTCGGCGGCTACGCAACCGCCTGATCCCTTCCACCGCCAGCAAAGAGAGAGTGTGCCATGAGTGCCATCGCCCTCGACCACGACACCTCCGTCGACGAGATCTCGGACGGCATCTACCGCATCAACACGCCTGTTCAAATTCCCGGCGGCGGCTTCTCGTTCAACCAGTACCTGATCGTCGACGACGCGCCGCTGCTGTTCCATACGGGGCCGCGCCGTCTCTTCCCGACAGTGCGCGATGCGATCGCGCGCGTGATCCCCGTTGAACGCCTGCGTTACGTCGGCTTCGCGCATTTCGAGGCTGACGAGTGCGGCGCGCTCAACGACTTTCTCGCCGCGGCCCTGCAGGCCGAGCCCGTCTGCAGCCGGATCGCGAAACTGGTTTCGGTCGACGATGTCGCCGAGCGCCCCGCGCGTGCGCTCGGCGACGGCGAGACGCTGACGCTCGGGCGGCATCGCCTGCGCTGGCTCGATGCGCCGCATCTCCCGCACGGCTGGGAGAACGGCTACATGATCGACGAGACCACCGGCACGCTGCTGTGCGGGGACCTCTTCACGCAGCCTGGCGCGAAGACCCCGGCGCTCACCGAAACCGATATTCTAGGGCCGAGCGAGGCCTTCCGGCACGCGCTCGACTACTACGCGCATGCGCGCGACAGCGACGTCCTCTTCAAGAAAATCGCGGCGACGCGGCCGCGGACGCTGGCCTGCATGCATGGAAGCGCGTGGCGCGGCGACGGAGCGGCGCTGATCGCGGCGCTCGCGGACAGCGTCGCGGCGCGGGAGCCCGCGCTCAGCGCTTGAAGAACGCCTCGGCACCGGCGCGGTGCGACTGCTTCGTGGCGATCACGGCGCGGGCGCGCTCGATCTCAGCCTGGAGATTGGCGATGTAGGCGTTGAGCTCGTCGACCGACCAGCCGCTCAGGTCCTTGGGCTTGGGCGGCTGTTTGCGCGGCTCGAGGTCCTCGAAATCCATCCGGCTCTCCCCGGTCGTAGCCTTGTCAGTTTGAATTTGCTCGATTAGACAGGCAACCCTGTTTCCCGCCTGCTTTCCAATTCTGCGAGACGCTATGACCACTGTGCCCGCAACCATGACCGCCATCGAGCTGAAGCAGCCAGGCGGACCCGAGATGCTGGTGCCCGGCAGCCGCCCCGTGCCTAAGCCCGGCAAGGGCGAGGTGCTGATCAAGGTCGCCGCGGCTGCGATCAACCGGCCCGATGTGCTGCAGCGTCAAGGCAAGTATCCGCCGCCGCCGGGCGCTCCGGACACGCTCGGCCTCGACGTCGCCGGCACGGTCGTCGCCTCCGGCGACGGGGCCGACTGGCCCAAGATTGGCGATCAGGTCTGCGCGCTGGTAGCGGGCGGCGGCTACGCCGAATATGCAGTGGCGCCCACGCCGCAATGCATGCCGGTGCCGAAGGGGTTCTCGATGGCCGAGGCGGCGTCGCTGCCCGAGACCTATTTCACCGTGTGGACCAATGTCTTCGATCGCGGCCGCTTGCAGCCGGGCGAGGCCTTCCTCGTGCACGGCGGCGCCAGCGGCATCGGCACTACGGCGATCCAGCTTGCCAAGGCGCTCGGCTCGCGCGTGTTTGCGACCGCCGGCTCGGCGGAGAAATGCGCCGCCTGCGAGCGGCTTGGTGCCGAGAAGGCCGTCAACTACAAGGCCGAGGACTGGGTCGCCATCATCAAGAAGGAGACGCAGGGCGAAGGCGTCGACGTCATCCTTGACATGGTCGGCGGCGACTATACGCCGCGCAACCTTGAGCTGCTGCGCACCGACGGCCGCGTCGTCCAGATTGCCTTCCTGCGCGGCAACAAGACGGAGATCGACCTGAACCCGATCATGCGCAAGCGGCTGACCTTGACCGGATCGACCCTGCGGCCCCGCTCGGTGGCGGAGAAGAGCCTGATTGCCCAGGCCTTGCGCGCCAAAGTTTGGCCGCTGTTCGAGTCCGGCAAGCTCAAGCCGGTGATTCACGCGACCTTTCCGCTGGCCAAGGCGGCCGACGCGCACCGCATGATGGATGCCGACCAGCACACTGGGAAAATCGTTCTTACGGTTGTTTGACCGGGCGGTGAACGCCCTATATATAGAAGCGAAATCAGACAATTCGCTGGCTGTCTGGGCTTTTCGAGCATGAGAAGGGCCTGATCGGCGGCCATTCTGGAGGTTCGATGACTCTGCCGCTCATGCCCAAGGCGACCGCCGTTTGGCTGGTCGAAAACACGTCACTGACCTTCGACCAGATCGCCGAATTCTGCGGCATGCACCCGCTAGAGGTGCAAGGCATTGCCGACGGCGAGGTTGCGATCGGCATCGTCGGGCTCGATCCCGTTGCCAACGGCCAGCTCACGCGCGAGGAGATCGCGCGCTGCGAGGGCGACAAGACCGCGCGGCTCAAGATGGTCGAGAACGCATTGCCGCTTCCGGTGGTGCATGGCAAGGGCGCCAAGTACACGCCCGTCTCCAAGCGCCAGGACCGGCCGAACGCCATTGCCTGGCTGGTGCGCCATCATCCCGAGCTGACCGACGCCCAGGTCAGCCGTCTGGTCGGCACGACCAAGGCCACGATCGAGAAGGTGCGCGACCGCACGCACTGGGACATGGCGAATATCAAGCCGC
The DNA here is from genome assembly GCA_036260035.1 of Alphaproteobacteria bacterium. GTDB lineage: Bacteria > Pseudomonadota > Alphaproteobacteria > CACIAM-22H2 > CACIAM-22H2 > DATAAP01. The sequence continues at coordinate 2,901 of DATAAP010000378.1, forward strand.
AGAACCCAGTCTCGCTCGGCCTGTGCTCGCAGCAGGATCTCGATGACGCTATCGAAAAGGCGCATCGGGCCGCCATGCGGGCCAAGCAGAACGAGGAGCGCGCCAAGCGCCGCGTCGAACGCGAAAAGGCCGCCAAGGCGACAGCACCCAAGCCCGAAGAGGCGCCTGCTGAGGGCGAAGCGCCGAGCGGCGAGAAGCAAACGGCTGAGTAGCTCGAACGGCTTTCGGGCTCGAGACCCTCTATCCGTTCTCCTCATCCTGAGGAGCCCGCGCAGCGGGCGCTGCGAAAGGACGGGCCGCTGACGCCTTACTTCACCGGCACGGTGTAGTTCAACGCGAGACGGCCGCCGTCCGGATAGATCGTCTGTCCGGTGATGTAAGAAGAGTCGTCGCTGGCAAGGAACACCGCGACCGACGCGACTTCCTCCACTTCGCCTAGACGGCCGAGCGGTGTGCGGCCCATCACCCGGCGCCGTGAATCTTCGTTACTGAGGACCGCATTCCTCGCGAGCTCCGTGCCGATCGTGCCGGGCCCGATCGCGTTGACGCGGATTCCCTTGTCGGCAAGGGCGAGGCTCATCACCTTGGTGAGCTGGTTCACGCCGCCCTTCGACGTGACGTAGGGGACCTGATTCGGGATCGCTAGCACCGCGTTGCACGATGACATGTTGACGATCGCGTAGCCGCCGCGGCCCGGCGGGTTACCCTGTTTCACCATTTGCCGCGCCGCCGCCTGCCCGGTCAGGAACACGCCTTTTAGGTTCACGCGCAGCACGCGATCGAAATCGGCCTCGCTGATGTCGAGAAATTCGGCGGTATGGATGATGCCGGCGTTACTGACGCAGATGTCGAGCCGTCCGAACGCCTTCACTGTCGCATCGATCAGCGCCTGTACCTGCTTCCCATCGCCCACGTCGCAAGCAGTGAACCGCACGCCCAGCTTCTTGGCTGCCGCCTCGCCCTTCGCCGCGTCGACATCGCTGATCATCACCTTGGCGCCCTCTTTGACGAACGCCTCCGCGCAGGCGAGCCCGATTCCGCTTGCGGCGCCGGTGATGACGGCGACTCTGTCTTTAAGTCTCATAGGCCCAGATGCTCCGATCTCGTTTAGGTATATGCCGCCGCCGCCCTCTGGCGGCTCTCACGGCCGCTTGAAACGCGCGCGCGGGATCTCGGCGACCGCCGTAATTTCGACGAGAAGATCGGGATTGTACAGGGCAGCGACCTGGATGGTGGTCGTGACGGGGTACGGTGCGGAGAAGAACTCGCCCCGTATGTCGCCGGTTTCCATGAACCGCTTGATATCGGTGACGTAGTGGGTCAGAGAGATGATATCCCGCATTTCGCCGCCGACGCTGCCCAGCACGGCCCTAATATTCTCAAGGACCTTGCGGGTCTGGGCGCGCATGTCGCCCGGTCCGACGACCCCACCGTCGCGGTCGAGCGAGACCTGGCCCTTCAGATGCACGACCTGCCCGTCGCCCTGGAGCGCTGCCATCGCAAAGGCACCGAAAGGCTTCCAGACGCTTGAAGGGTTGAAGCTGTCGACCATTGGCGACCGCGCGTCGTTCACTCTGCCGCGATCAGCTTCCCCGCCTGCGCATAGCCGATGCCCTGCAGCGACTCGGTGATCTCATCGAGGATGGCGGGATCGTCGATCGTCGCGGGCTGCTTGAAGCTCTGCGAATCGGCGATCTTCTGCATCGTGCCGCGCAGGATCTTGCCCGAGCGCGTCTTGGGCAGGCGCTTGACCACCACCGCCGTCTTGAACGCCGCCACCGGGCCGATGCGGTCGCGCACGAGCTGCACGATCTCGCGGATGATCTCGCCCTCGGGCCGGTTGACGCCGGCCTTCAGCACGATGAAGCCGAGCGGCACCTGGCCCTTGAGCTCATCGGCGACCCCGATCACGGCGCACTCGGCCACGTCCTTGTGCGAGGCGAGCACCTCCTCCATCTGGCCGGTCGACAGGCGATGGCCGGCGACGTTGATCACGTCGTCGACGCGCGTCATCACCGAGACATAGCCGTCCTCATCGACGAACCCGGCATCGCCGGTTTTGTAGTAGCCGGGATATTCGTCGAGATAGGCCTTGCGGAAGCGCTCCTCGGCATTCCACAGGGTCGGGAATGTGCCTGGCGGCAGCGGCAGCTTGCAGCATAGCGCGCCGATCTCGCCGCGTTTCATCTCGTGCCCGTCGGGCCCAAGCACGCGCACATCCCAGCCGGGCGCCGGCTTTGTCGGTGAGCCGTGCTTGACCGGCAGGTGCTCGATGCCGAGGCAGTCGGCAACGATGGCCCAGCCGGTCTCCGTCTGCCACCAGTGATCGATGACCGGCACTTTCAGATGCGTCTCCGCCCATTTCAGCGTGTCGGGATCCGAACGCTCGCCGGCGAGGAACAGCGCTTTGAAGCCGGAGAGATCGTACTTGCCGATCAGCTTGCCGTCCGGGTCTTCGCGCTTGATGGCGCGGAACGCCGTCGGCGCCGTGAACAGCGCCTTCACCTTGTGCTGCGCGATCGCGCGCCAGAACGCGCCCGCATCAGGCGTGCCCACCGGCTTGCCCTCGTACATCACGGTCGTGCAGCCATAGAGCAGCGGCGCGTAGACGATGTAGGAATGGCCGACCACCCAGCCGACGTCGGAGGCGGCCCAGTACACGTCGCCTGGCTCGACGTCGTAGATCGCCTTCATGGTGTAGTTGAGCGCCACCGCATGGCCGCCATTGTCGCGCACGACGCCCTTTGGCTGCCCGGTCGTGCCGGAGGTGTAGAGGATGTAGAGCGGGTCGGTCGCCTTCACGGGCACGCAGTCGACCGGCTTCGCCTTCGCCATCGCCTCGTGCCAGTCGATGTCGCGGCCTTTGACCATGTCGCAATCCTGCATCGGCCGGCGCACGATCACGCAGTGCTGCGGCTTGTGCCGCGCCAGGCTGATCGCGGCATCGAGCAGCGGCTTGTACGGGATCACCTTCTGAATCTCGATGCCGCACGAGGCCGACACGATAGCCTTGGCGCCCGAATCGTCGATACGGGTCGCCAGCTCGTTGGCGGCGAAGCCACCGAACACGACGGAGTGGATGGCGCCGATGCGGGCACAGGCGAGCATCGCGACCACTGCCTCGGGCACCATCGGCATGTAGATGATGACGCGGTCGCCCTTGGCGATGCCGAGCCCGGCGAGCACTCCAGCGAAGCGCGCGACCTCGCTGGTGAGCTCGCGATAGCTGTAGCTCTTGATGGTACTGGTGACGGGACTGTCGTAGATCAAGGCGGCCTGATCGCCGCGACGGGCGAGATGGCGGTCGAGCGCGTTGTAGCAGGTGTTGAGCTCGCCGCCGGTGAACCAGCGATAGAACGGCGGGCGCGACTCGTCGAGCACCCGGTCCCATTTCCGCGTCCAGGCGATGCCCTCGGCGATCTCGCCCCAGAAGCCTTCCGGGTCTTTCAGCGAACGGGCGTGGATATCGGCATACCGTCCGGCCATCGCGCTCTCCCTCAGACGTGTCTGTTGCTCTTGGCGACAGTGTGCCCAGTTCAGCTGGTTGTTGGAAGGCGCTGGCGGGGTCTTG
>DATAAP010000379.1:0-1551 GCA_036260035.1 Alphaproteobacteria bacterium
CCTCGAACTTCGACGGCAGCCCATACGCCGCCGGCTCGATCGGCCGCCCATGCTCCTTCGACCACTCCGCCACCCCAAGCGGTGCCGCACCAGCCCCCCGCCCAGCCGCCGAACCCGCTATTACCCCGCCCGCAGCGCCGAGCAGCATCTGCCGCCGGCTCGCACCGGGTGACGATCCCGAACGCTTCGCACTATCGACCTTGTTTAGACTCATCTTTCCTCGCTTGCTTTTGACCGGTTCGGACGCAGTGCGTCGAACCGGCAGATCCGACTACCGATCCTGCCGTGCCGCCCCGTTTGTTGAGTTTGGAAAACTGCTTGAACCGCGTAGGCACCGGCGAGAGCCGTACCGCGGAACCGAATTGTCGACGAGTGCCGTCGGAAGTTCCGCATCGAAGAAACGCGCCCCCCGCGATTTGCTCCGAGTCGGTTGTATTAAACTACAGGCTGAAGATCAACGGTGCTCTTCGCCTCAGCTTCATTGCGAGTTCAAATCAGCGCAGCTGCGTAGTGTGCGCGAATCGCCGTTCCGCGCACCCGATCTTGCTTGCAACCCGCGCTTCGGCAAACACAGTGACAATCACCATGGCGGCGCGAAAGTCAGCGAGGCACTTCGGTCCCCGAGGCCACGTCCCAGATCCGCACGACTTCGTCGTAGCCGCCGGACAGCAGCCGCTTTCCGTCCGGTGTGAACGCCACCGACCACACCGGGCGGCTATGGCCGCGCAGCGCGCGGATTTGGCTGCCATTCGCAATATTCCAGAGCCGCACCGTCGCATCGCCGCCGCCCGAGGCGGCGATCGCGCCATCGGGCGAGAAAGCGACCGATGTCACGAAGCCGCCGTGCCCTTGGAAAGCGCGCAATTCCTTGCGCGCGGCGAGATCCCACAGCCGCACCGTGCGGTCCGTGCTCGCGGACAGCAGTGTTGCGCCGTCCGGAGAGACCGCGACGCCGTTTACGCTGTTCTCGTGGCCGGTGAGCGTCGCGATCTCGCTGCCGCCATCGACAGACCACAGCTTGATCGCCAGGTCGTAACCGCCGGAAACGAGCGTCTTGCCGTCCGGCGTGAACGCGACCGACATGACGTTCGCCTGATGGCCGTCCAGGACGCGCAGCTCGCGACCGCTGGCGAGGTCCCACAGCCGCACGCTGCGGTCCCAGCTGCCCGAGCCGATCAGCGCATCTCCCCGCGCGACCGCGACCGAGCTGACGTTGGCGGCGTGGCCGGTGAGCGAGATGATCTCCGTGCCGGCGGCGAGATCCCAAAGCTTGATCGTGCCGTCCCAGCTCGCTGACACCCCTCGTCGGCCATCGGACAGAAAGCGCACGGCATTCACGTTGGCGCGATGGCCCTCCAGGACCTTGAGCTCCTTCTGCGTGGCGATGTCCCATAGCCGGACCGAATAGTCCCAGCTCGCGGACAGCGCCTGGCGACCGTCAGGGGACACGGCAACGCCGTTGACGATGCCGGCATGGCCGACCAGCTCCGCACGAGCAGGCCAAGCCGCGAGTGCCGCGGCCCCGGCGAGCACGCTTCTGCGGTTCATAAT
>DATAAP010000380.1:0-6237 GCA_036260035.1 Alphaproteobacteria bacterium
CGCCGAGCCGATCTTGACGACGAGCCGCTTCGACTCCTCTAGCGAAGGCCTCTCAGAAGCGCGAGGCGCAGCGGCGCGCATGTCCCCCCTCCCCTCGCTCACGTCTCTATGACGACTGTCTCTTCATCCTGCGCCTCGCGGGCGCGGTCGGATTCAGTTTCGGCAGCGCGGCGCTCCAGCACGTGCGGCACGAGCGCACGCAGCACGTCCTGCACCCCAGTGCCGGCGACGCCGGACAAGGCCATCACCTTGCCGCCGCGCTTCTTCGCAGCGCGCGCCAGCGCGGCCTTCTTCTTCTTGACCGCGTCCGCTTCGAGCGCGTCGCACTTGTTGAGGCCGATGATCTCCGGCTTGCCCTCGAGCCCCTGCCCGTATGCGTCGAGTTCGCCGCGGATGGTCTTGTACGCCTCGACGACATCGTCCTGCGTGCCGTCGACCAGGTGCAGGATCGCGCCGCAGCGCTCGACATGGCCGAGGAAGCGGTGGCCGAGGCCGCGGCCCTCATGCGCGCCTTCGATCAGCCCGGGCAGATCGGCGATGACCATTTCCGTCTCGTCGACTCGCACGACGCCGAGCTGCGGCTTGAGCGTAGTGAAGGGATAGTCAGCGACCTTCGGCTTGGCGCGCGACGTTGCGGCGAGGAAGGTTGACTTGCCCGCATTCGGCAGGCCGACGAGCCCAACATCGGCGATCAGCTTCAGTCGCAGCCAGACCCACATCTCCTCGCCCGGCCAGCCGGGGTCGGCGCGGCGCGGCGCCTGGTTGGTCGAGGACTTGTAATGCGCGTTGCCGAAGCCGCCGTCGCCGCCCTTGCACAGCACGATGCGCTGTCCGGGCTTCTTCAGGTCGGCGATCACCGTCTCCTTGTCCTCGGCGAGGATCTCGGTGCCGACCGGCACCTTGAGCACGATGTCTTTGCCGGCCGCCCCGGTGCAGTTCTGGCCGGTGCCGTGGTGGCCCTTCTCGGCACGGAAATGCTGCTGGTAGCGGTAGTCGATCAAGGTATTGAGATTGGCGACCGCCTCGACGATCACGTCGCCCCCGCGCCCGCCATCGCCGCCATCCGGGCCGCCGAACTCGATGAATTTCTCGCGGCGGAAGGCGACGACCCCGGCGCCGCCGTCGCCCGCCTTCACGTATACCTTCGCCTGATCGAGAAATTTCATCGTTGCTGTCCGCACAAAAGAAAAGGGGGAACGGCGCACCGTTCCCCCGCTTCGTCCGCTATGGAGGAACGGCTATTCGGCGGCGCTCGGCAGCGGCGCAGCTTCGGACGGCTCGATCGACACGACCGTGCGCGCGCGCGTCTTGTGGAACTTCACCTTGCCGTCCTTGAGCGCGAACAGCGTGTGGTCGCGGCCAATGCCGACATTGGGGCCGGCGTGGAACACCGTGCCGCGCTGCCGCACGAGGATGTTGCCGGCAAGCACGATCTGGTCGCCCGCGCGCTTGACGCCGAGGCGGCGACCCGCACTGTCGCGCCCGTTGCGCGAAGAGCCGCCTGCTTCCTTGTGTGCCATGGACTACTCCTCTTTCTTCTTCGCGCGCTTCGCCGCCGGCTTCTTCGCCGCCTTCTTGGCGGCCTTCGGGGCTGCCGCGTTCGGCGCCGCCTCGGCAGTCAGGTCCGGCTTCTGACCGCCAGTATAGATGCCGGCGATGCGCAGCGTCGTCTCCGGCTGGCGGTGGCCCTTCTTGCGGCGGAAGTTCTTGCGGCGCTTCTTCTTGAAGACCACCACCTTGTCGCCCTTGCCCTGGTCGAGCACGCGGGCCGTGACAACGGCCCCCGCCACGAGCGGCGCGCCGACGCTGGCATTGCCCTCGCCGCCGACCATCAGGACCTCGTCGAACTGCACCATGGCGCCCTTCTCGGCCATGAGCTTCTCGACGACGATCACGTCGTTAGGGGCGACCTTGTATTGCTTGCCGCCGGTCCGGATCACTGCGTACATGACTGCGCCGTCCGCAAATCGCTGATTACAAAGGAAATACGCCGCTGGCCCACGATGGGGACGCGGCGCAGGACGCGGAATATAGCCGCGTGAAGCGGGAAGTCAAGGCCGTTACGCCGCGGCTAAGTCCGCGTGCGACAAGTGGAATTCGGCGGTCGCGGGCGCCTCGCGCTCGTAGCCCAGCACGCGCAGCAGCCCCTGCGCGGCGTTTGCCTTGACCGCCAGCCGGGTGAAACGGTTGAGGATTGGCGGCACCATCCACTCGAAGGCTGACAGGGCTTGGCCATGAACGCGCTCTAGGTGCCTGCGCCGTTCCGCGTTGTCGCGGCCGCGCACGCGGCCCGACAGATGCGCCGAGCGCCATTCATTTGCGACGGCGCAGGCGCCGTCGTGCACGACCGCTGCCGTCTCCGTGCGCTCGATGACGCAGCCCTCCTCCGGCCGCACGCCGCTGAGCGTGAACAGCACCGGCAGGCAGAGCGGCGTCTCGATCAGCATTCGCTTCGCCTCTTGGTAGTCGCGCGCCGTCTCGAACACCTGCCGCAGCAGATGCGCGGGCGGCAGTGCGGCGCTGCGCCAGACCTTCGCACGGTTGACCGCCCAGTCGCCGAGCAGGGTGACCCCGTACTGCCGCATCGGAGCTTGGTTGATTGCAGCAGAGAAGCGTCCCGGCGCCATCGCCGTGAGCACCGCAATCGCGCCCGGCCATGTCACGTTATAGAAAACGCCGGCGGGCGCTTCCTCGCGCGCGACGACGAGATGCTGCCCAAGGCCTTCCAGCCGCCAGTCGAGTACGCGCAGCATGCGGTTGCCGACGCCGTCCGGGCTGGGCGCGGCACCGGACGTGCAGGTCCACTCGAAGCTCATGTTGAGGAGAGCGGCGCCCGCCATACCGAGCGCGTCGCCGATCGCGAGGATCTGGCGGCGGTAGGGATTGGCGCTGCGCTCGAGCCATCTGCGGCTGATCGCGTCGCCGATTTTCAGAGCAAGGCCGGTGTAGCTGCGGCGGCTGATCGCAATCAGCGCCTCGGCGCGTCCTCGCTCCGCCTCGAGCAGTTTCAGCGGCCCAGCATTGCCGACGTTGATCAGCGGGATCGCTGGTAGCGATGCGTTGACGACTGACATCGTTGTAATCGTACCACTTACGCTCGTTGCAAGCACGCGAGGAAGAGCGGCTCCGGACACCGCCGATCCGCTGCTTCACTCACCGGGACAGCGCGCGGCTTCGCGACGGTACGCTTCGGGCGTGTCAATCGATCCCTGCTCGCGCCTGCGCGTCTCGCTGATGCGGTCGAGCTCTTGCCGGAAGATGCGTTCCACCCGCTCGCCGATGTCGTCGCGATAGGACGGCACGTTGCCGGCAGGGATCGGCCCGACGACTCCGATATCCAGCGCCGCGCGGGCAAGCGCCTGTTTAAGATTGGGCAGCTCGCGCGAGAAGATGGTGTCGTCAATGCGGGCATGAAGCTGCTCGTGCGCGAGCGTCACGTCGTGCCGGCAGCTGCCGCGCTGCAGTTCGCGTGCGAGATAAATACGCCGGTCGGCGAGCTGAAGGGCGATCCTCACCTCGCGAATCCCGATGCAGGCGTTTCGCCCGTCATTGGAGATCGCATATTCCAGCCGCATGCTGCTGCGCAGCTCTGCCTTATAGAGTCCCAGCGTGTGCTGGTGCTCGCCGAGTCCATCTCGGGACAGGCGCCGCAGCTCCGCCATCGGCAAAGTGTCGACCGCGGGTCGCGACGGCGTAAAGTCGAGCCGCACGACTGGCTCGGCAGTGCCGGAACACCGGCGCTGTGCTGATGCTGGGAATGCAGCCAGCGCCAGCGCAGCGGCCGAGATCGCAAGAAGGAGAAAGTGATGCATGCGGATTCGCACGGGAACGCCCTAGTTGAGCCGACGGTTGTTAACAAAGGACGAAAGAAGCGAGGACGCCGATGACCGACACGAAGGACAAGCCCAAGCCGGGAAATACGAGTCACGGCGCCTGGGGCGAACTGCCGGAGACCGACAAGGATGCGCTGAAACGGTACCGTGATAGCGATCAGCTCCAACCGCAGGGCAGTAAGTACCCGGCAGACAAGCGACCGACCGATCCGGACGCGGTCGAGGCCTCCGACCTGCCGGAGCGCGACAAACAGTACGGCGGCGACGACAACTGAGCGTCGCTACGCGACGGTCACAGCCTGATCACAACGAGACAGAGATCACCACCTCCACCAGGATACCTATCCCGGCGGTGCGGTACTGCTACCCGAGCGGAGCTGTTTTCGCCGAAAGAGCTTTGGACCGCCAGTCGCGGGTTCCGTCAAGCTGCGCGGCATGCAGCGTTGGAAAGCCCTACTCGCGGTCGCCAGTCTTGTCGCAGCGTATGGATATGGTGCCGCGTCCTATGCATATCGCCTCTTCCCGATTGAACAGCTAGGCTCGCTCAAACGCTCGATCATCCCTGACGATGGCCGCGATGGTCCTATTGCCGCATTGTTCTCCGACATCAGCGGCCGCGAGCCTGTGAGCTGCTGGTCGATCGAGCCGGACGCGGCGGTAATCTTGGCCATGGGCCAGTCGAACGCTGCCAATTACGGCGAAACCCGCTATCGCCCCGTCCATGACGTGATCAACTTCAACTGGTCCGACGGCAAGTGCTACCGGGCCCAGGATCCGCTGCTCGGCTCCACCGGCGACCGCGGCTCCGTATGGACGCGTCTTGGCGACGCGCTCATCGAATCGAAGCGCTTCAAGCAGGTGGTCATCGTGCCGGTTGCGGTCGGCGGGTCGTCCGTGCGCGACTGGGCCGGCTCGCACGGACCTGCACAGCGCGCGGTGGCGGCGCAGGAAGCGCTGTCGCGCGTCGGGCTGCGCGTCACACATGTGCTGTGGCATCAAGGCGAAGCCGATTACGGCATGCACAAGGAGGTCTATTCGCGGCTCTTCGCGCGGATGACCGAATACATCCGCTCGCATGGCATCCTAGCACCGGTGTTCGTCGCGACCGCGACGATCTGCAACAACAGCGGTTCCGACCAGATCCGCGAAGCCCAACGCGAGCTGCCCTTGCGACTCGCCAACGTGTATGCCGGTCCCGACACGGACGCGCTCGACAGCATCTATGACCGTCGCGACAACCTCTGCCACTTCTCCGACCGCGGGCTGGCGTTGCACGCGCGCATGTGGCGCGACGTGATCCTACGCTTCCAGGAAAGCCGCGGATAACCCGAGACGCTCGGCCCCGCGTTGATCACTCGATGGCGCCACTTCTGATCGGCACCAGCGGCTGGAACTACGCCCCTTGGAAGGACCGCTTGTACGCGGGCGTGCGGCGCCAGGGCTGGCTTGCGCATTATGCGACTCAGTTCAACACGGTTGAGGTGAACGCCAGCTTCTACCGCGCTGTGCGGCCTTCGACCTATGCCGCTTGGCGGGACGCTACGCCGGAGCGGTTCCGCTTCGCGATCAAGGGCCACCGCGTCGTTACGCATATCAATCGCCTCGCCGATGCAGCCGAGCCGGTGCTGCGCCAGCGCGACAGTGCCGCCCCCCTCGGCGAGCGGCTCGCGGCTGTGCTGTGGCAGCTGCCGCGCAGCGTTGCGAAGGACGGCGATCGGCTGAGGGGCTTTCTGACCACGCTCAAGCTCTGGCCTGGCGCGCGCCACGTCATGGAGTTCCGCCATCCCTCTTGGTACGACACGGAAACCGCCGATCTGCTCGCCGCGCATGACACCGCGTCGGCGATCTCGGACGCCGACCGCTGGCCGCTCTGGGATGCGGTCACGACCGATCTCGTCTACATCCGGTTGCACGGGCGGCCGCACTGCTATCTGTCCCCCTATGCGTCCGATGTGCTCGCCGAATGGGCCGCGCGCATCCGGCCTTGGCTCGCAGAGCACCGCGCCGTCCACGTCTATTTTGATAACACGATGGAAGGTGCTGCGGTTGACAACGCGCGGCAGCTGCAAGGCCTGCTCGAAGAAGCCCACGCTGCGACCTGACGGGCCGCGGAGCTCAGGAACGAGCCGGCGTGGAAGTCCGCGGCAACCCCCTTGAAACGGAACGGCATCCGACCCAGTTGCAGGCGGCCCGGGCCTCCGCTAGGTTCCCGGCCTCGCACGACCGCGGCGAAGCCGGAGAGGTGGCAGAGCGGTTGATCGCACCGCACTCGAAATTCTGCCAAGCTTGTCCCGGGCGGTGCCGGCTTTTCCCTAGCACTCACAATTAGCCCGGAAATCGAGGCTCCCCAACTCTTGCCTTACCGGCTTGTCACCGGCCGTCCCGTCTAGTTGGGTTGCAAATT
>DATAAP010000381.1:0-4646 GCA_036260035.1 Alphaproteobacteria bacterium
GCATCGCGAGCCGCCGCCGACTGGGACGCGACACCGGCCGAACGCCGCGCCGCCATTCTCGAGGCAGCGGCCGATCTATACGAGCAGGATCGCGCCGGTCTGATGGCGCTGCTGGTGCGCGAGGCGGGACGCACGGTTCCAGACGCGCTGGGCGAGGTGCGCGAGGCGGTCGATTTTTGCCGCTATTACGCGGCGCGCGCCCGCGAGGCGCTCGCGTCGTCCGTCGAGCTGCCGGGCCCGACCGGCGGACGCAATGCGCTCGGCCTGCACGGGCGCGGCGTTTTCGCCTGCATCAGCCCGTGGAACTTTCCGCTCGCGATCTTCACCGGACAGATCGTCGCAGCGCTCGCCGCCGGCAACGCGGTGGTCGCCAAGCCTGCCGAGCAGACGCCGCTGATTGCGGCGCGCGCCGTGCGGCTACTGCACCGGGCCGGCGTACCGGAAGACGTCCTACACCTCATGCCAGGCGACGGCCTGACCGTCGGCGCGCCGCTGGTCGCCGACCCTCGCGTCGCCGGTGTCGCTTTCACGGGCTCGACGGATACGGCGCGCGCGATCAACCGAAGCCTCGCGTCCCGCGACGGGCCGATCGTGCCGCTGATCGCCGAGACCGGCGGTATCAATGCGATGATCGTCGATTCCTCGGCACTGCCGGAGCAGGTCGTCGCCGATGCGTTGACTTCGTCTTTCAACAGCGCGGGGCAGCGCTGCTCGGCGCTGCGTGCGATGTTCGTGCAGGAGGACATCGCGCCGAAGCTGCTCGACATGCTCGCCGGTGCGATGGCGGAGCTGTCGATCGGCGATCCCGGACTGCTGTCGACCGATGTCGGGCCCGTAATCGACGAGGAGGCCCGCCGCGGCCTGCTCGAGCACGTGGCACGGATGGATCGCGAGGCGAAGCTCATCCATGCCTGCAGCCTGCCGGAGAGCTGCGCGTACGGCACGTTCGTCGCGCCGCGGGCCTATGAGATCGATGGGCTGGCGCAGCTCGAGCGCGAGGTGTTCGGGCCGATCCTGCACGTCGTGCGCCATGCCGCCGACAAGCTCGACGCAGTGATCGAGGCCGTGAACGCGACCGGCTACGGTCTCACGCTCGGCATCCACAGCCGCATCGACGACACGGTCGATTACATCCGCTCGCGCGTGCGGGTCGGCAACATCTACGTCAACCGCAACATGATCGGCGCCGTGGTGGGCGTGCAGCCCTTCGGCGGCGAGGGCCTGTCCGGCACCGGCCCGAAGGCGGGCGGCCCGCACTACTTGCATCGCTTCGCCGTCGAGCGCACCGTGGCGGTGGACATCACCGCGCAGGGCGGCAATGCCTCCCTGCTGATGCTGGGTGAGGGATGAAAATGCGCAACGCCAACCGCCAATTCGTGCTGGTGCGCTATCCCGAAGGCATGCCGAAGGAGAGCGACTGGAAGCTCGTCGAAACGCCGGTGCCCGAGCCCGGCGACGGCGAGATGCTGGTGCGGACGTTGTGGCTTTCGGTCGATCCCTACATGCGCGGCCGCATCAGCCCGGCCAAGAGCTACACAAAGGGCGTAGCACCGGGCGAGCTGATGGTCGGCGGCGGAGTCGGCGAGGTCGTGCGCTCGAATATCCCGGATTTCAAGCCGGGCGACATCGTCGAGAGCATGGCGTTCGGCTGGCAGGACTATCCGGTGCTGAAGGCCGCCGGGACGCGCAAGGTCGATCCGTCGCTGGGGCCGATCCGCCACGCGCTAGGCGTGCTCGGCATGCCGGGGTTGACCGCGTATTTCGCATTGCTGGACGTGATGAAGCCGAAGGCCGGCGAAACGGTGGTCATCTCTGCGGCTTCGGGCGCGGTGGGGCAGGTCGCGGGGCAGATCGCCAAGATCGTTGGCTGCCGCGCCGTCGCGGTCGCGGGCAGCGCTGCCAAACTCGCCTTCTGCAAGGAGCTCGGCTACGACTCCGGCGTCGATCACCACTCGGCCGATCTTCCGTCGGCGCTCGCGGCCGCGTGCCCGGACGGGATCGACATCTATTTCGACAACACGGGCGGGCCGATCCATGATGCGGCGATGGGCCTGATGCGGCTGCGCGGCCGCATCGTGATCGTCGGCCGCATCGCGCTCGCGGCGAAGTTCGGGCAGCCCGACATCGGCGTGCGCCATCTCGGTGCGATGCTGGTGAACCGGCTGCGCATGGAAGGCTTCCTGGTCTTCGACTATGTCGACCGTTACCCGGAAGGACTGAAGCAGCTCGCAGCCTGGATGAAGGAAGGCAAGATCAAGTACCGCGAGGACATCGTCGACGGGCTGGAGAACACGCCAAAGGCGTTCCTGCGCCTGCTCACCGGCGACAATTTCGGAAAGCAGCTCGTTCGCGTTGCGCCGGGCCAACCGTAGACAATGTAAAATGGCCATAGTGGGCACCAGACTAAATTGGATCGCGTAGGGATGCCGGCCGGTGCAACCTGTGACTATCATTGTTTCACTGCATCTTAATTTGACGCGCATTTAATCGATTTAGCACCGAAAGCCGCCAGTCGATTGCGGCCGCAGTGCTTCGCCACCAGCTGCGAGCTGCAAGCTGTGACTTCGCGTGTTCGGGGGGCCATCATGTCCTGGCTTGGCAACTTGCGTATAAGCGTGCGTATGGGTGTTCTCATCGCGTTGGCCTTCACCGGCCTTGCGAGCATTCTTTCCATTTATCTGTTCGCCGACAGCCGTGTCGCCCGGTTGCAGGCGGAAGCCGAGGCGTTCGGCGCGATCCGGCAGGACGCCGCCGCTATTCGGCTCGGCGCCTTCGACATGCGTCGCCGGGAGAAAGACTTTCTGCTGCGCAACGACGACAGTTACGCCAAACAGTACCGCGACGCCGCGAAGACGGTCGAGCATCAGCTGCAGAAGATGCGCACGCAGCCGGCGGCGCAGCCGGTCGCCAGTCACATCGATGCGCTGCTTGCCGGCATCGCCAAACATGTTTCGGAGTTCGATGTGGTCGCGAAGGCGCATGAAACCATGGGCTACGACCAGAATAAGGGCGCCCAGGGCGAGCTCCGCAAGGCAGTGCATGATGTCGAGGTGAAGGTCAATGCGATGGGGCGCATCGACCTGCTCGCGTCGATGCTGATGATGCGGCGGCACGAGAAAGACTTCCTGCTGCGCGAGGACAAGAAGTACCTCGATGAGTTGGTAACGGAGCGCGGCCGCTTCAGTGAAATTGCCGGGAAGTACGATATTCCCGAGGATAAGCTCCAGGAACTCACTCAGCTCATGGATGCGTACGTCACTAAGATGACGGCGCTGGTCGCCATGCGCCTGTCCACGAACGAGCGCATAAAGCAGCTCAGCAAGATCTTCGCAGACATGCAGCCGGCCTTCGACGCATTATTCGCATTTTCTGACGAGGGCGCCGCAAAGGCCGACCGAGGGGTCGCCGAGATTCGCGAATGGGCGCGTACGGTCATGCTGACGACCTGCGCTGTCACAATCGTGCTCGTGCTTGGGCTCGGCCTGATTCTCTCGCGCAGCATCGTCCGGCCGCTGCAGGCGATGACGGAACTGATGGGCAAACTCGCCGGCGGCGATACGTCGCTGGCCGTGCCCGGCCGCGAGCAGCGCGACGAGACTGGCGCCATGGCGCGCGCGGTAGAGACGTTTCGCCAGAACATGATCGAAACTGAGCGGCTCAAGGGCGAGCAGGAGCGGTTGAAAGCGGAAGCGGAGGCCGAGAAGAAGGCGACGATGGATCGCATGGCCAATACGTTCGAGGCGGAGGTTAAAGGCGTGGTCAACACGATCGCGTCCGCGGCGACCGAGATGCAGAAATCGGCGCAGTCGCTGTCGGCGACCGCGGAGCAGAGCTCGCGTCAGGCCAGCGCCGTCGCGGCGGGTTCCGAAGAAGCGGCAACCAATGTGCAGACAGTGGCCTCGGCTGCCGAGGAGCTGTCGACGTCGATCGCCGAGATCTCGCGTCAGGTGGCGCAGTCCTCGAAGATCGCAGGCCAGGCGGTCAGCGAGGCGACTCGCACCAACCAGCAGATCCAGGGCCTTGCCGACGCGGCGCAGAAGATCGGGGAGGTTGTCAGCCTGATTAACGACATCGCGGCCCAGACCAACCTGCTGGCGCTGAACGCGACGATCGAGGCGGCGCGCGCCGGCGAGGCGGGCAAAGGCTTCGCGGTCGTCGCGTCCGAAGTGAAGGCGTTGGCCAGCCAGACGGCTAAGGCTACCGAGGAGATCGGAGCACAGATCGCCTCGATCCAAGGTGCGACCCAGGACGCTGTCGCCGCGATCAAGGCGATCGGCGCCACGATCGGCACAATCAACGAGATCACGACCGGCATCGCCTCGGCGGTCGAGGAGCAAGGCGCCGCGACTCAAGAGATCGCGCGCAACGTTCAGCAGGCAGCGAAAGGGACGAGCGAGGTATCCGGCAACATAACCGGCGTGACGCAGGCGGCCGGCGAGACCGGCGCGGCGGCCACGCAGGTGCTCGGTGCGTCGAGCGAGCTGGCGCAGCAGTCCGAGGTGCTGCGCAGCCAGGTCGACCGGTTCCTCGCCACCGTCCGCGCGGCCTGACGTATTTCAACGCGCGAGCGCACTGTCGACGAAATCGAGCCGATCCTGGCCCCAGAACAGCTCGCCCTCGTAGACATAGGTCGGCGCGCCGAAGAC
>DATAAP010000382.1:0-4353 GCA_036260035.1 Alphaproteobacteria bacterium
CACATGCTGCTCCTAATAAAGCAGGGGGCCTAGTATTCCGCTGGGCAGCGGAACGCCTAGCCCGCGCACAAACACAGCCCAGATTGCGGCGCACATCCCCGCGCCGGAGAGGCACAGCACTCCGATTCGCCGCTCTCCCCACAGCAGTCCAAGTGCGACGACCAGAAGGAACATCGCGGCCAACATGCCCACCAAGGCGGTGACGAGCATGAACCCGAACAGCAGGCAGCCGGTATAGACAACGATCGCAGGGACCGGCTCGGACGGCTCGGGCGGTCGCCGCCGCGATCGCCAGGCAAGCGCCGCACCGAGCGCAGCGATCACGCCAAGCACGAGCCGCGGAAATGTCTCCGGGCCCATGCCGCCGGACATTTCAAATGCGGCCTGGTCGAAAGTGAAAGTCGCGGCGTAGATGATCGCTGCGAAGACTACGACTGCGATGCCGACGATCAGGTCGGCATGCGGTCGCCGAAGCGGGGCGCCGAGGCCCGAAGCCATGAGCCAGCGCTCTATTGCTGCTGGGTGCCGAGCGCTGCCAGTGCGTCGCGCCCCTCGCGATGGAACGCATCGAGCTGTGCCTGCCACTCGGCGCGCCCGACCACGCTGGCCGCCGCCTGCCCCGAGCTCTCGAGGTAGGACTGATAGATCTTGCCTCGCATGGCCTTTACGAGGCCCTCCTCGAGGATCTTCAGCCTGTCTTCCGGCGTGCCGCGCAACGCGACGAAGCCGCGCACCGTCGAATAGTTCGCTTGTATGCCGAGCTCCGCGGCCGTCGGCGTGTCGGGGAGCGAGCTCACGCGCTGCGGATACACTGTCAGCAGGCCGCGCACCTCGCCGGCCTTGAGCTGCGATTCGGCCTCGGCATGGTTGAGCAGCGCGGCGTCGACATTGCCGCCGACCAGATTGATGACGATGTCGCCGCCGCCGCGGAATGGCACGATCGTCGGCTTCTGCAATCCGGCCTGCCGTGCAAACCCGAGCACGGCGATGTGGTCGACGCCGCCGACCTGCGTAGTGCCGTACTTCAGCACGCGGCTCTTCGATGCCTCGAGAAATTCCTTGGCCGTCTTGTAGGGGCTCTTCGCTCCGACCATCAGGATCTGCGGATCCTCGGTCGCGCGCGCCAGCGCCACGATGTCCTCATATTGGACCGGCGGGTTCTTGCTTCTGAGAATGGTCAGCAGATGAGTCTGCGTGATCAGCAGGATGGTATGGCCGTCGCGCGGCCGGCTTGCCGCATAGGCCAATGCCGCGGCACCACTGCCGCCGGTCCGGTTCACGACGACGAGCTCCGTGCCGAGCTCGGCCGGGGCCTGCACCATCATCATGCGAGCCGTGATGTCGGTGCCGCCGCCCACGCCCGCATGAGTGACGACTTCGATTGTCTTGGAGGGAAATTTTTCCTGGGCGAATGCGATACCAGGAATGCTGCCGGCGGCGGCCATGCTGGCGGCGCCGCGCACGAACGTACGGCGCGTCATGTCAGGAAACAGTTTCGAAGCCATTTGATCCTCCCTTGTGAGTTCTTTTCGTTCGGCCTGGATGTCTAAGTCCGGTTCAACTCCTTTCCGAAAGGGCTGCGGCCGCGGCGGTCTGGCCCTCGCTCTTGATCGCAGCGAGGAATCGGCGCTTGCCCGAAAGCACGTGCTGCTCGCCGAGGCGCCGCGCATCCGCGGCGCGCCCTGCCACGATCGCCGACAGGATCGCCCGGTGCTCAACGTTCGATGCCCGCATGTTCGGTGCGCTCGACAGCGCGTGCCGGCGGAAGAGGTGAGCCTCCTTCACCAACCCGGCATACATTGCCTCAAGCCGCGCGCTGCCCGAGAACTTCAGCAGCGCCTGATGGAATTCAAGATTGAGCGGGTAGTACGCGTCCGCGTCGCGACGACGCTGCGCCCGCTCCATGCGCGAGACGAGATCGGCGAGGACATCATGATGTTCGCGGCGGCGCGCTTCGGTGACGCGGCGGCAGGCCATTCCGAACAGGGCGGCGCGCAAGTCATAGAGCTCTGCTGCCTCGTCGATGCTGATCTGGCGCACGAAGGCGCCGCGATTGACGATCACGCGGACGAGGCCAGCCTTCTCGAGGCCGCGTGCCGCCTCACGCACCGGCCCGCGGCTGACGCCGAGCCGCGTCGCCAGCGCGTTCTCATTGAGCCGTTCACCCGCTTTGATCTCGCCGGACAGGATGAGGCGCTCGATCTCGTCCTGCACGAGCGTCGTCAGTGAATGCGTGCGGCGGATCTCCAGCGCCGAAGGCGCTTCCGGACGGGTCATGGCGGAACGAGCTTTGGCAGCCGGGTGTTGATTGTCAACAGTTTTCAGTTATTGTCGGTGCCCAGCAAGTCCGTTGGTTCGACAGAGGGAGGACGTCCGTGCCGCACAAACCGGCATCATCGGCCTTGGCCCGCTTCACCGTTCTGGATCTGACGCGCGTGCGCTCCGGGCCCACAGCCGTGCGGCAGCTCGCCGACTGGGGCGCGAAGGTCATCAAGATCGAGATGCCGGAAGGGCTGGAGCCGGGCGATGCGCCGGGCGGCCCCCGCCACAACTCCGACTTCCAGAACCTGCAGCGCAACAAGCGCAGCCTGACCTTGAACCTGAAGTCGCCAGAGGGTGTGGCCGTCTTCAAGCACATGGTCGAGACCGCCGACGTGGTCGTCGAGAACTACCGCCCGGACGTCAAGCATCGCCTCGGCATCGACTACGAGGTGTTGTCGGCTATCAATCCGCGGCTGATCTATGCCAGCATCTCCGGCTTCGGCCAGACCGGCCCGTATCGCGATCGGCCGGGATTCGACCAGATCGCGCAGGGCATGGGCGGGCTGATGTCGATCACCGGATTGCCGGGGCAGGGGCCCGTGCGCGTCGGCATTCCCATCGCCGATCTCTGCGCCGGTCTTTCCTGCGCCCAAGGCATCCTGGTCGCCCTGCTCGAGCGAGAGGTGTCGGGCAAAGGGCAGTGGCTCCACACCTCGCTGCTGCAGGCGCAGATCTTCATGCTCGATTTCCAGGCGGCGCGCTGGCTGGTGGAGCATGAGGTGCCGAAGCAGGCGGGCAACAACCATCCGACCAGTATTCCGACCGGCGTCTTTCCGACCAGCGACGGGCACATCAACATCGCCGTCACCGGCCAGAAGATCTGGGAGCGTTTTTGCAACGCGATCGGCGCTCCGGAACTGATCGCCCGGCCGGAATACGCGCGCGCTGGTGACCGCTCGAAAAACCGCGACGCCCTAAACCGCGAGATTGCCGAGCGCACGAAGACCAAGGACAGCAAGACGTGGGTCGCTACGCTGAACGAAGCGGGCGTGCCGTGCGGGCCGATCTACTCTATCGACCAGGTCTTCGCCGATCCGCAGGTCTCGCAGCTGCCGATGACGGCCACGGTTCAGTCGCCGAAACTCGGCAAGCTGACATTGGTGGCCCAGCCAGTGACGTTGACGCGCACGCCCAGCAGCATTCAGATGCCGCCGCCCGAATGCGGCGAGCACACGGACGAGATCCTTGCCGAATACGGCTATAGCGCGGCGGAGATCGCCGATATGAGGCGCAGAAAGGTTGTGTGAGTCATGGAAGGCAGCGGCGTTCGCACTGACAAGATGATCGCCCGCAAGGATGGCGCGATCGGCACGATGGTGTTCAACAACCCGGCCAAGCACAACGCCGTGTCGCTGGAGATGTGGCAGGCGGCGATCGAGATCCTCGACGACTTCGCGCGCGACGACGCGGTGCGGGTCATCGTGGTGCGCGGCGCCGGTGGAAAGGCATTCGTCTCAGGCGCCGACATCTCCAAGTTCGAAGACGAGCGTGCCGAGCAAGAAGCGGTCGAGCGCTACAACCAGACGACCGAGCGCGCCTATCTTGCCTTGCTCAATTCGCCGAAGCCGACGATCGCCTTCATCGAGGGGTATTGCATCGGCGGGGGCGCCGGGCTGGCCGTATGCTGCGACCTTCGCATCTGCACGGACGACGCGAAGTTCGCGATCCCGGCGGCGAAGCTCGGGCTTGGCTACGGCCTCGATCGCCTGCAGCGCCTGATCGGCATCGTCGGGCCGTCCTTCACCAAGGAGATCTTCTTCACGGCACGGCAATTCACCGCCCAGGAAGCGGCGGTGATGGGCCTGGTCAATCGCGTCGTCAGCCGCGATCAGATCGAAGCCTATGTCCAGGACTATACGTCGCGCATCGCGGAGAACGCGCCGCTCACCGTCAAAGCGGTCAAACGGATTGCCAACGAAGCAATGAAGGATCCGGGCGAGCGCGACGAGGCGCTGTGCAAGCGGCTGGTGGCGGAGTGCTTCGCGAGCGAGGACTACATTGAAGGGCGCCGCGCCTTCATGGAGAAGCGCA
>DATAAP010000383.1:0-3112 GCA_036260035.1 Alphaproteobacteria bacterium
CCCGGCCCGCCTCGCGCAGCACGAAATCGAGGGCGCCTGAGAGCAGCTGGATGATCTCGTCGCCGTTCGGGTGCACTTCCCAGTGGTCGGAGTCGGACTCCACTCGAAAGGCGCCTATCAGATAGCCCGGCTCCGTCGCGACTCGCGCCACGTCGGGGCGCCGCAGGTCGCCTCGCATCAGCGCCGCCCAGAAGCCCGGCACGTCGTCAATCAGCAGCGCGTCGCCGCGCGCATCGAGATGCAGATGCGCAGCGAACGGGTCGAAGGCGGATTGTCTTGAAACTGTCATCGGGCTCCGCCGTTGCGGAGCCCGATCGAAGCACAGTTTCGAATTGTGCGGAAGCCTAGACGATCGTGGTGGACACGTCGCTCTCGATCAGCAGGCTGGCGCTCCCCGCCGTCCACTGATTGTAGAGAATGCCGTCGATCGTCTGCGATCCGCTCGCCAGCCACGCGCCCTCGGCTGTGACCTGGTCGCCGACGCCGCCGGCCACGAACAGCGTGTCGGTGCTGTCCGAGAGATTGAGCAGCGCCGCCATATCGAGGATCAGCTGCTGGCTGGGTCCCGCCTCGCCCATGTCGATCTTCTCGATCCCGCTAAGGTTTTGCGCGTCGGCGCCGGTGAGGTCGAACGCTGGCCTGATCGAGATGTCCAACGTATCGAAGCCGTCGCCGCCCGCGACGATCGGGGGAGCGGCGCCCGTGGGACCGGGGTTGAAGCGACCGAGGATCAGCGTGTCGTCATCGAGGCCGCCCAGCATGTTGCCGTTGACGAGGCCGCCGCGCAGCACGTCGTTGCCGCTACCGCCGTCGAGCGTGCCGACGCCGACCGGTGCCAGGGTATTGCCCCAGATCAGCTCGTCATTGCCGCTGCCGCCCTGGATGCTGTCATTGCCCTCGAAGCCGAAGATGGTGTCGTTTCCGCTGCCGCCACGCAGGACGTCGTTGGCGACGGTGCCGAAGATGCTGTCGGTCCCGCTCCCGCCGTCGATCGTCGCCGGGCCGCCAAGCTCCGAGCTCGCGAAGCCAGCCCAGGTCGCATGGATGGTGTCATTGCCGCCGCCACCGCTGATCGTATTGCTGCCGAGGCCGCCGGATATGATGTCGTCGCCGTCGCCGCCGAAGATCCGGTCATCGCCGCCACTGAACGAGAACGGATCGACGGCATCGCCGAAGATCGTGTCGGCGTCACTGCCGCCGTAGATCCGGTCGTTGCCATCACCGCCGATCAGACGGTCGTCGCCGCTGCCACCGTAGATCACGTCATCGCCGGCACCGCCGTCGAGCGAGTCCGGCCCGTTCAGGCCGACGATCACATCCGCCTGGTCCGTCCCATTGAGCGTGTCGGCTACGGCCGAGCCGCTAAAGAATTTGTTGCGCAACATGGAAAGCAGCGAAGCCATGAGAGTCCCCTGAAGTTCAACCACACGTGATCGATGCTAGGCTGTGGCTACCGGGCGGGCACACAACGCTTCCGGGGCGTCGCACTGCGCGAAAGAGGGGCAGCGGTATGAAGGTAAGCGGATTTCACGGCGATACCGCGCTCGACCCGCCCCTTGCCGCTGCCGGCGCTTTCTTGATATCCACAGGGCCCTTTTCCAACCCGGCAGAGCGCGCCGCCGATGTCCCGCTACAACGTCCAGGAAAACGAGGCCCGATGGCAGGCGGAATGGGACCGGCGCGGCGCCTTTACGGCCAGGGAGGACCCGTCCCGGCCCAAGTATTATGTCCTCGAGATGTTCCCCTATCCCTCGGGGCGCATCCACATGGGCCATGTCCGCAACTACACGCTGGGCGACGTTGTCGCGCGACACCGCCGCGCTCTGGGCTTCAACGTGCTGCATCCGATGGGATGGGACGCGTTCGGCCTGCCGGCCGAGAATGCCGCGCGCGACCAGAAGATCCATCCCGCGAAGTGGACCTACGACAACATCGCAAATATGCGCGCCGAGCTGAAGCGCATGGGGCTGTCGCTCGACTGGAGCCGCGAGCTGGCGACCTGCCATCCCGGCTACTACGCCTGTCAGCAGAAGCTCTTCCTCGACTTCTTCGCGGCCGGCCTCGTCCATCGCAAGGAAGCCTATGTCAACTGGGATCCGGTCGATCACACAGTGCTGGCCAATGAGCAGGTGATCGAGGGCCGCGGCTGGCGCTCGGGCGCGCCGGTGGAGAAAAAGAAGCTGGCGCAGTGGTTCTTCAAGATCACCGAGTTCGCTGACGAGCTGACCGACGCTCTGGCCTCGCTCGACCGCTGGCCGGAGAAGGTCCGGCTGATGCAAGAGAACTGGATCGGCCGCTCATCGGGCGCCGAGATCCGCTTCAAGATCAAGGGGCGCAGCGACAGCATCACCGTCTTCACGACGCGGCCGGACACGATCTTCGGCATGTCGTTCTGCGCTATCTCGCCCGATCACGCGCTCGCGGATCAGGTGGCGCAGACAGACAAGAAACTCGCCGCCTTCATCGCCGAGTGCCGCCACTCCGGCACATCCGAGGCCGCAATCGAGGCGCAGGAGAAGAAGGGCTATGACACTGGGCTCAAGGTGCTTCACCCGTTCATCGCGGGCGCGGAGCTGCCGGTCTATGTCGCCAACTTCGTGCTGATCGAATACGGCGCCGGCGCTATCTTCGGCTGCCCGGGCCATGACCAGCGCGACCTCGATTTCGCGCGCAAATACGGGCTGCCTGTGATTCCGGTCGTGCTGCCGCCGGGCGAGGATCCGAAGTCGTTCACGATCAGCGACACGGCGTATACCGACGACGGCACGATCATCAATTCGGACTTCCTCAACGGCATGGAGATCGAGGCCGCGAAGAAGGAAGTCGGCAAGCGCCTGCAGGCGATGCAGGCAGGCCATCCAACGACGGTCTATCGCCTGCGCGACTGGCTGGTGTCGCGGCAGCGCTACTGGGGCTGCCCGATTCCGGTCATCCAC
This sequence comes from Alphaproteobacteria bacterium, assembly GCA_036260035.1. Lineage (GTDB taxonomy): Bacteria > Pseudomonadota > Alphaproteobacteria > CACIAM-22H2 > CACIAM-22H2 > DATAAP01. The sequence goes on from DATAAP010000383.1 coordinate 2,937, forward strand.
TGCGATACGTGCGGCATCGTGCCGGTGCCGGACAAGGATCTGCCGGTGAAGCTGCCGGACGACGTCAGTTTCGACAAGCCGGGCAACCCGCTCGACCGCCATCCGACCTGGAAGCATGTCGCCTGCCCGAAATGCGGTGCCGCCGCGCGGCGCGAGACGGATACGTTCGACACTTT
>DATAAP010000384.1:0-8215 GCA_036260035.1 Alphaproteobacteria bacterium
GCGATGCGGCTCGAGCAGCTTGCGCAGGACATGCGCCTGCAGCCGCCCGGACGGCGCGCCGAGGTTGTGGCACAGGCTGGACGCGCCTGGCTCGAAGGCCGCAACGCCTCACGTGCGGTTGCGGCTTTTTCGGCGGCGCTCGAGCTGTCGCCGGACAATCCCGAGCTCTGGATCGACCGGGCGGAGGCCTATGCCGATGCCGAGAACTACTGGGAAGCCGTCGACGACCTCAATCGTGCGATCGAGCTCGATCGCCGCCGCGCCGACGCCTACACGTTCCGCGCTGCCGCCTATCGCCTTGTGAAGGAGTACGGCTTGGCGATGGAAGACGCGACGAGGGCGGTCGAACTCGCGCCGAACCTCGCCGATGCCTGGCTCGAGCGCGCCATCCTCCATCGCCTGAAGAGCGACGTGCCGGCGGCACGCCGCGACTTCCTGCAGGTGCTGCTGCTCGATCCGGACGGCGCCGCAGGCGAGGCGGCGCGCGCGAATATCGAGGCGATGGAGCTCAAGCTCGGAAACGAGCCGCCGCAGGCGCCCCCGACCCGGCGGCGGCGCTGAGCCGAACTCCCGCGGTCAAGGAGCATGCGCCTGGACGGCCGGCGACGAGAGCGGCAAATGCAGTGGGTTGAAGGGGAAGATGATCAGCACGCCAGCCGCGACGACCAGAAGAGCCAGATAGGCGCCGGCGCTAGACCGCCGGAAGGGTGCCGCGAGTACCCCTATCACGAGGGGCACGGCAATCAGGAACACCGATTCCAGAATGGCGAAGAAGAACAGCAACAGCCTGAATCCTTCTGCCAAGAACGCAGCTGAAGGATCGGCGACCGGCATCGCGAGTGTGCTCGGGAGGAACATGGCCATGAACTGAGCGTCGACGTTTCCAAGCTGCGCAACCGCTGCCAACGTGAACGCGAGAAGGACCATGCCGATTGAAGGCGGCAGGGCTTGCCCTTGGCGGCCGCGATAAACCAGCCCCAGCCCGAGGCCGAGCAGGAGTAAGGCGGAGGCATAACGAATGACGAGTACTGCGGGCTCGTGATGATACAGCTTGAATATGTCGAGCTCGGTTGGAATGAAGAGCAGTACGGCCAAATTGCTGCTGATCAGGCCCAGCGCTGCTGCCGTACTCAGCCTCCAGCTTGCTTGCGTGGCGTAGTAGCCCATGACAAGCGCGCCGGGTAAGGAAAGCAATAGCCTGCCGAACACAGCGCCACCAGCCATGAAAGAAAGAAACAGGACCAAGCGGCAACAGCCTCGGGCCTAGAAATCCAGGTCAGCGTAGTGCTTGGGCGGCGGGGCGCCGGGGATATGGTCGGCGAGCAGGGGGCGGAATGACGGGCGCGACTTGATGCGCGCGTACCAGTCCTTGGCGCCGGCATGCTGTTCCCATGGCACGTCGCCGAGATAGTCGAGCGTCGAAAGATGCGCCGCCGCCGCGATGTCGGCGAGCGAAAAGCGGTCGCCTGCGAGGAAGCGCCGCCGCTCGGTGAGCCAGGCGATGTAGTCGAGATGGTAGTGGATGTTCTGGTGGCCGGCGCGGATCGCCGACGAGTTCGGCTCGCCGATACGCAGGAAGCGCTTCATGATCTTCTCGCGGTAGAGATTGTCGGATACTTCGCGCGCGAATTTCTGGTCGAACCACGCCAGCAGGCGGCGAATCTCTGCGCGCTCGGCCGGCGTGCCGTCGATCAGCTTCGTGTCGGGATAGACTTCCTCGAGATACTCGCAGATGGCGCTTGAGTCGGCGATGCTGGTGCCATCATCCTCCACCAGCACGGGAACCGTGCCGGCGGCGTTCGTAGCGAGGAATTCGGGCCGGCGCTCCCACACCTTCTCGACCTTCAGCTCGCATTCGAGGCCCTTCTCTTTGAGGGCGATGCGGACCTTGCGGCAGAACGGGGACAGCCAGAGATGATAGAGCGTGCGCACGGACGCGTACTTTAGCGAGGCGTGCGCGGCTTGCAATAACGCTTACCTCGCTGAAACGAAGAAATTCGCGACCCTCAGAGGAATGCGAGGAGCTCCTTCGCCACAAACACCAGCGCCACGGCGAGTCCCAGCGCAAGCACGCCGGCGACATGGCCGAGCGCCAGCATCAAGCCGTCGCGCGCGATCATGCCAAGCGACATCAGGACGAGGGATGCCGCCGGCGCCATCGGATAGAGCGGCAGCGGCAGGCAAAGCAGCATCGCCTGCACCAGCACCGCAGCGCCGGTCCAGCGATGGCCGGTCAGGTTCACTAGCCAAGTGAGGCGCGGCCGCAGGACGCGGTCGAGGCGGGCGATCACGGGCAGGGCCTTCGCGACGGTCGCGGTGAACCGCGCCCGCTTCATGCCGATGCGGGCGAGCCGCGGCGGCAACCAAGGCTGCGACCAGCCAAGCATCATCTGCACGGCCATCGCCATCGCCGGCAGGCCAAAGAGGGTCGAAAAGCCGGGCATGCTCGGGCCCGGCGTGAAGTTGGCAGCCGCCAGCAGCAGCAGGACGAATCCGTAAGCGCGGTGGTCGAGGCTGGCGAGGATCTCGCCCAGGGTGACCCGCTCGTCTTCCGAATGCGCGCCGATCCGCCGCAGCACATCGGCGATCGAATCTTCGGGCGCGTGCTCGCCCTTCGGCAACGGGACAGGGATTAGCTCCGGCTTGCTCAACGCCGGCTCCGGGATGCGGCCAGTTGCAGCAGGAGGATGACGCCGAGGTCAAGAGCACCTGCCCAGGCACTCAGCCCGAGCCAATCACGGCTGCTTCCTGCGGCATGCAGGGTCTGGAAGTGGAAATCGCCGCTATAGACGACGGCCAGGATCATGCCGCCGCCGATCGTCAGCGCCATTCGTATCCGCATCAAGTCTTTCGGGGTTGGCATCGCCGCCGTTTTACAGGCGCGGGCTTGATCTGGCGAGCGCCATCCGGTTTTCCGAAAGTCCGCACGATGGCGGAGCCGCGGGCCCAAGGTCTCGAGGAGACGGCACCTTGGGTCGACCTGCTGGTACGCCCGAGCCGACTGTTGACGCCTACATGATGCGATGACGAAGTCGCTCGCGAAGCCGGACACTGCCGAGCGCATGAATCAGCTCGGCTCGGGGATACGCCGGCGTAATTCCGGGCCTACCTGGTCAAGGACTCGGAGCGGTGGGCGCGCGTGATCAAGGCGTCGGGGTCAAGTCGCAGTAGCGCGGCAAGCGCGCGCTCGCGGATTGCGCTAGCATAAACCATGTTGTCGCAATCGACGCCTCGCTCGCTTGCGCGCGCACGCTCAATCGGAGACTTGCGGCGCCTAGCAAGACGGCGCCTGCCGCGAGCCGTGTTCGAGTTCTTCGACGGCGGCGCCGAAGACGAGATCACCCTGCGCGAGAATCGCGCCGCCTTCGAACGCGTGCGGCTCTCGCCCAGGGTCCTCGTCGACGTTTCGACGGTCGACACCGCAACGACCATCCTCGGCGGCCCGGCCAATCTGCCGATCGCCATCGCGCCGACCGGAGCAATCGGCTTCGGCCGCCACGGCGCCGACATTGCCATCGCGCGCGCGGCGAAGTCCTTCGGCATCCCTTATGCGCTATCGACCACCGCGACCGCCTCGATCGAGCGGATCGCCGAGGCGGCGCCAGGGCGCCTTTGGTTCCAGGCTTATATCCTGAAGCAGCGCGACTTCACGATGCGTCTGATCGCGCGTGCGAAGGAAGCCGGCTACGAGGCGCTGATGATCACCGTCGATCTGCCGGTGGGCGGCAAGCGCGAGCGCGACTTCCGCAACGAATTCGCCATCCCGTTCCGCTTCACGCGGCGCAACGTCATGGACTTTGCCTCGCGTCCGGCCTGGGCGTTGGCGATGCTGCGCCATGGCGTGCCGCAGATGGAGAACCTCGCCGGGTTTACGCCGGAGGCGACCAGCACCACGGCGATCGCCTCGTCCGTCGGCCGCAGCTACGACCCGTCCTTCGACTGGGATGCCCTCAAGGGAGTGCGCGATGCCTGGCCGCGCAAGCTGATCGTTAAGGGCATCGTCCGCCCGGATGATGCCGAACGCGCCGTCGCCGTCGGCTGCGATGCGATCGTCGTCTCCAACCATGGTGGGCGCCAGCTCGACGGCGGGATCGCCACGCTCGACGCGCTGCCGGGCGTCGCCGCGGCCGTGGCGGGGCGCACGAGCGTGCTGATCGATGGCGGGGTGCGCCGCGGCGTCGATGTGCTGAAGGCGCTAGCCTTGGGTGCGGAAGCGGTGCTGGTGGGCCGCGCGACCCTCTACGGCGCTTGCGTCGCTGGGGAAGGCGGCGCCGCACGCGCCTTGGCGATACTTCAGGAGGAATTCGTGCGGGCGATGCAGCTCTGCGGCGCCCGGCGGGTTGCGGAAATTGGACCAGAGCTGGTAGCGCCACCCCGTTAATGCGCCAGTACGGTACACTCTTTGTTCCGGACGGCCGCGCAGGAATCAGATAGCTCCGCCGTGTATAAAGAGCGGCCAAGGCCTGAAAGCCTGAAACCGCCCTGCCGATGCCCTAAATGTCTGCTAGGACTGCAAAGCTGAGGCCGGACAACCGGCCCGCACGTGATTGGATGCTGCCTTGAATACCGCGATTCAGATCCGTACCCGAGTTGCGCCCCGCCGGACCGGCTGGCGGCGCTGGCGCTTCGTCGCACTGGCGGCGCTCCTGATCGCGATCGCGGCGACCGCCGCGTGGGCGGTGTTGGGCGGCAATAGCGCGCCGCAGGGCGCGCAACCGCTCGCCACCGTCGAGCTTGGCGATATCGAGGACAACACCACCGCGCTCGGCAACCTGCAGCCGCGCGACTATGTCGACGTAGGTACGCAAGTCTCCGGGCAACTCCGCAAGCTGTATTTCCACATCGGCGACACGGTGGAGAAGGGCGCCTTGCTGGCGGAGATCGATCCGACCGTTTATATGGCGCGTGTCGAGGCGAATCGGGCGCAGCTCCTGAATTTGCGTGCCCAGCTCGCCGACAAGCAGGCGCAGCTTGCTCTTGCCCAGCAGCAGTTCCAGCGCCAGACGAACCTCGCCCGCGCCAGCGCCACCAGCCAGGAGGCGGTGCAGAGCGCCGAGGCGGCACAGCGCTCGGCGGCCGCGCAGGTCGATGCGCTGCGTGCGCAGATCCAGCAGACCGAATCGACGCTGAAGGGCGACGAGGCCAATCTCGGCTACACCAAGATCTACGCGCCGATGTCCGGCACGATCGTGTCGCAGACGGCGAAGCAGGGCCAGACGCTCAACGCCAACCAGCAGGCGCCAATCATCTACCGCATCGCCGACCTGTCTACGATGACGGTGACGACCCAGGTTTCCGAGGCCGATGTCAGCAAGCTGCGCATCGGCATGGACGCCTATTTCACCACGCTGGGCCAGCCCGACCGGCGCTGGTACGGCACGCTGCGCCAGGTGCTGCCGACGCCGGAAGTGCTCAACAATGTCGTGCTCTACAACGCGCTGTTCGACGTGCCGAACCCGACCGGCGAGCTGATGACGCAGATGTCGGCCCAGGTATTCTTCGTCTCTGCGGCGGCGAAGAACGTGCCACTCGTGCCGATGGCGGCGTTGCGCCCCGCGCGCCGGGAGGACAACGCGCCACGCGGCAGCTTCGTCGCGAAGGTCATTGGGCCGGACGGCACTGTCGAGGACCGCGTGGTCACGGTCGGCGTGATGAACCGTGTCGCGGCCGAGGTGAAGAGCGGCCTTTCCGCCGGCGAGCAGGTCGTGCTGCCGACCGCACCCCCGGGCCCGCGCGCGGGCCAGCAGCAGCGGCCGATGCGGACGCCGCGCCTGTCATGAAGCCGACGAGCCGGCCGGCGCCGCTGATCGAGCTGGTCGACATCCGCAAGACCTATGTGAACGGCGCGCTCGCGGTCGAGGTGCTGCGCGGCATCTCGCTGAAGATCTATCCCGGCGAGTTCGTCGCGATCATGGGCGCGTCGGGCTCGGGCAAGTCGACGCTAATGAACCTGCTCGGCTGCCTCGACCGGCCAAGCGCGGGCACGTACCTCTTCGCCGGCGAGGACATCTCGACGCTTGACGCGGACGGTCTCGCACGGCTGCGGCGCGACGTATTCGGCTTCATCTTCCAGAGTTACAACCTGATCGCGACCGCCAGCGCCACCGAGAACGTCGAGGTGCCGGCAATCTATGCCGGCATCCCGACCGAGCAGCGGCAGGCGCGCGCCAACGAGCTGCTCGACTCGCTCGGCCTCGCCGAGCGGCTCGACCATCGCCCCAATCAGCTTTCGGGGGGCCAGCAGCAGCGCGTGTCGATCGCCCGCGCGCTGATGAATGGCGGGCAGATCATCCTCGCCGACGAGCCCACGGGCGCGCTCGACAGCAAGAGCGGCACGGAGGTAATGGCGCTGCTCAAGGAGCTCAACGGCTCGGGCCACACCGTCATCCTCATCACGCATGACCGCACGGTGGCGGAGCACGCGAACCGCATCATCGAGATCAAGGACGGCACGATCGTCGGCGATAGCGGGCCCAGCATCCGCCCGGACCTCCCTGCCGTGGGTGCGGGCGGAACTACGGATGCCGGAATCCTAGCCGGTGCCGGCGAGGCGCTGAAGATGGCGCTGCGCGCCCTGCGTGCGAACGTGTTCCGCACGGTGCTGACCCTGCTAGGCATCGTCATAGGGGTGGGCTCGGTGGTCGCCATGCTCGCAGTTGGCGACGGCGCCAAGCAGTCCGTGCTGTCGCGCATCAGCGCCATGGGCACCAACCTGCTGCTGGTCCGGCCCGGTGCTCCCAACGTGCGCGGCAGCGGCTCGATCGCTACGCTGGTGCCGGAAGATGCCGACGCGATCGCCGCATTGCCCAATGTCGTCGCAGCGGTGCCGGAGCTCACCGGCAACGTCACCCTGCGCGTCGGCAATATGGACTATGTGACGCAGGCCAACGCCACCACGGCGACCTTCCCGCAGGCGCGCGACTGGCCCGTTGCGAGCGGTACGTTCGTGAACCGACAGGACGTGCGCAGCTACGCGCCCGTCGTCGTGCTCGGCGAGACCGTCAAGAACATCCTGTATTCTGGGCAGGATCCGATCGGCCGCTACGTTCTGATCAACAACGTGCCGTTCCAGGTGATCGGCACCATGGCGCCGAAGGGAGCGACCCCTTGGGGTGCCGATATGGACGACACGGTGTTTGTGCCGCTGTCGACCGGCAGCCTGCGCCTGTTCGGACAGCGCCATGTGCGCTCGATTACCGTGCAGGTCGCCGACCTCGCGCAGATTGATGCGACGCAGGAAGCGATCACGACGCTGCTGCGCGATCGGCACCGCGCCCTCGACTTCCAGATCCGCAACATGGCCTCGATCATCGAGACCGCATCGCAGACGCAAAACACGCTGACCGTGCTGCTCGGCTCGATCGCCGCCATCTCGCTGCTGGTCGGCGGCATCGGCGTCATGAACATCATGCTGGTCAGCGTCACCGAGCGTACGCGCGAGATCGGCATTCGCATGGCCACAGGTGCGCGCACCTCTAACATCCTGCAGCAGTTCATCACCGAGGCGGTGATCGTCTCGGCGATCGGCGGCGCTATCGGCGTCGCGGGCGGGCTCGGGGTCGCTTGGGCGCTGCAGACCTTCGGCACGCCGATCCAGTTCTCGCCATGGCCGGTGGCATTGGCCTTCGGCTGTGCCTTCGCGACCGGCCTCGTGTTCGGCTTCATGCCGGCGCGCAAGGCTGCCCGTCTCGATCCCGTCGTCGCCCTGAGTGCCGATTGAACGGCTGACCTCGACACCCATGCGCCTCCGCCTTCTGTTCGCCATCGCGGCCGTCCTTGCCGGCTGCACGGTCGGCCCGGACTACCAGCGGCCCGAGATCGCGACCCCGGCGGCCTGGAAGTCAGCCCCGGAAGCCGCATCGAACCCCTGGCCGACGACGGCCTGGTGGGCCAGTTTCCGCTCGCCGGTCCTGACGTCCTTCATCGATCAGGCCCAGCGCGCTAATTACGACATCGCCGCGGCGGCGGCACGCATCGCCCAGGCCGACGCGCGCGTGCGCGTCTCGGGCGCCGCTCTGCTGCCGACGATTGACGCAGGCGCGGACGCCGCGCGTTCGCGCTTCGGCACGTCCAGCAGCTCGAGCCGGGGCTCGCGCGCGGTGACGAGCTACAGCGCCTCGCTCGCGGCGAGCTACGAGCTGGATTTCTGGGGCAAGAACCGCTCCACGCTCGCGTCGGCGCAGTCGCTGGCGCTGGCGAGCCGCTACGACCGCGA
>DATAAP010000385.1:0-4163 GCA_036260035.1 Alphaproteobacteria bacterium
AGCCGCACTCGCCGACCGTTTCCGGGTGCTGCGCTACGACATGCGCGGCCACGGCCTGACCGACTGCTCGCCCGGACCCTACACCATCGCCCAACTCGGCGACGACGCGCGCGCCTTACTGGATGCCCTAGGCATCGAGACGGCGCATGTGTGCGGTCTGTCGATCGGCGGGCTGGTGGCGCAGCGCTTGGCCGCGACCACGCCGGCACGCGTGCGCTCGCTGGTGCTGTGCGACACCGCGAACGTGATCGGGCCGCCCAGCCGCTGGGACGACCGCATCGCGGCGATCAGGAGTGGCGGTTTGCAGAGCATCATCGACGCCGTGCTCAAGGCGTGGTTCACGCCCGGTTTCCTTGCGGCCCATCCGGACATTGCGCGCGGCGTGTCCAACATGCTGGTCCGCACGCCCGCCGAAGGCTACATCGGCTGCTGCTACGCGCTGCGCGAGGCCGATCTCCGCGCCGACGATGCGAAGATCGCGTGCCCTACGCTGGTCGTGGTCGGCGATCAGGATGCTTCAACGCCGCCCGCCGCGGCGCGCGAGCTGTGCGCGGCGATCAGGGGCGCGCGGCTCGAACTCATTTCGCCGGCGGCGCACATCCCGACGATCGAGCAGCCCGCAGCGCTGAACCGGCTGCTTCTCGATTTCCTGGATGCGCGGGCGGACGCCCCGCGTCGCGAACCGGCCTTGGGAGATTGAAATGGCGGTGAATCCGAAGCTTCTGGAAACCGGCTTTGCCAACCGCAGTGAGGTGCTGGGCAAGGCGCATGTCGACCGCTCGCGTGCGCGCACCACGCCATTCACAAAGGATTTCCAGGAATATATCACCCAGTACTGCTGGGGGGACGTGTGGGACCGGCCGGGGCTGCCGCGCAAGGTCCGCAGCATGCTGACCATCGCGATGCTGGTCGCCCTCGGCAAAGAAGAGGAGCTGCGGCTGCACATCCGCGCCTCGCGCAACACCGGCGTCACCACCGACGAGCTCAAGGAAGTCCTCCTACAGACGGCCGTGTATGCCGGCGTGCCTGCGGCGAATAGCGCGTTCCGCATCGCCCAGGAAATCCTTACGGAGCTGGAGAAAGAGGAAACCAAATGACACCGCGCCCCTATTCGGCCCCGGCACCAGGCGTCCAGCCCCCCTATCTCCATCCCGACTACAAGAGCACGATCGGCCGCGCGCCGAAGCGCGCGCTCTACAAGCTGCCGCAGACCCTGAGCGAGGTGACCGGCCCGCGTTTCGACACGGCGTGGCACGACGGCGAGCGCACCGACATGACGCGCTGGGAAAATGGCGAAGCACAGGGCCAGCGCATCATCCTCGCCGGCCGAGTGCTCGACGAGGATGGCCGGCCCGTGCCGAGGACCCTGCTCGAGATCTGGCAGTGCAACGCCGCCGGCCGCTACCGCCATGAGCGCGACCAGCACGACGCACCGCTCGATCCGCATTTCCGCGGCGTTGGGCAGGTGGTGACGAACGAGCAAGGCGAGTGGCGCGTGCTGACGATCCGGCCCGGCGCCTACCCGTGGCGCAACACCCACAATGCCTGGCGTGCCGCGCATATCCATTTCTCTATCTTCGGGCCGGCCTTCGCGACGCGGCTGGTGACGCAGATGTACTTCCCGGGCGATCCGCTGATCCCCGCCGATCCCATCATCAACAGCGTGCCCGACCAGAAGGCGCGCGAGGGCATGGTCTGCAGTTACGATCCCGACCTCAGCGAGGCCGAATACGCGATGGGCTACCGCTGGGACATCGTGCTGCGCGGGCGCGATGCCACGCCGACGGAGCGCGCCTGATGAAAAAGCTGATCGCTACGCCTTCGCAGACGGTTGGGCCGTTCTACCACTTCGCGCTCGACCGGCCGGAATGGAGCGACCTGGCGGCCGACGGCGCGCAGGGCCAGAAGATCCGCATCGAGGGCCGCATCTATGACGGCGAGGGAGCGCCTTGTCCCGACGCGTTCCTGGAGATCTGGCAGGCGGATGCAGGCGGCAAGTACAACCATCCCGACGACACGCAGGACAAGAAGCCGGACCCGAAGTTCCGCGGCTTCGGCCGCGCCTCGGCCGACAAGGACGGCGTCTACCGTTTCACGACGATCATGCCGGGGCGCGTGCCCGGGCCCGGCAACACCTTGCAGGCGCCGCATGTCAATGTGTCCGTGTTCGCGCGCGGCCTGCTCAAGCAGCTGGTGACGCGCATCTACTTCGCCGATCAGGCCGAGGCGAACGAGGTCGATCCAGTGCTCAACCGCATCGAGGACCCTGCCGTACGCAAAACCATCGTCGCGGAGAAGACGAACGGCGCCGGCATCCCGACCTACCGCTTCGACGTGATCCTGCAGGGCAGGGGCGAGACCGCGTTCTTCGAGCTGTAAGGCGATGACCGTCAACCCTGCGGATTCGGCGATCCTCGGTGGGTTGTTCGGCGCCAACGCCATGCGCCGGCTGTTCTCGGACGAGGTGCGGCTGCAGCGCATGCTCGATGTCGAGGCGGCATTGGCGCGCGTCGAGACGCGGCTCGGCATCGTGCCGGCGGAAGCGGCCGAAGCGATCACGCGCGCAGCGAAGGTCCAGAACCTCTCGTTCGAAGAGCTAGGCGCCAGCACGCGCAATATCGGCTATCCGGTGGTCGCGCTGGTCAAGCAGCTCGGCAAGGCAGCGGGCGGCGAGGCCGCGCGCTACGTGCACTGGGGCGCCACGACGCAGGACATTCTGGATACGGCGCTGGTGCTGCAGGTGCGTGACGGACTTGTACTCGTGCGTGCCGACGTCGTGCGCATCGCCCGAGCGCTGGTTGAACGCGCGAAGAAGCATCGTAACGATCTGATGGCGGGCCGCACCCATCTGCAGCACGCGCTGCCGGTGACGTTCGGTTACAAGTGCGCGGTGTGGGCGGCGCCGCTACTCGACGACCTCGCGCGCCTCGATGCACTTTCATCGCGCGTGCTGCGCGTGCAGTTCGGGGGTGCGGTCGGCACGCTTGCCTCGCTTGGCGACAAGGGCCACGCGGTGACGGAAGGCCTCGCGCGCGAATTGGGCCTCGCGGTGCCGGATGCCCCGTGGCATGTCGCGCGCGACGCTCTGGCAGAGACGGCGGCGGCACTCGGCATCCTGTGCGGCAATCTCGCCAAGTTCGCGACCGACATCATCCTGCTGATGCAGACGGAGATCGGCGAGGTATTCGAGCCGCACCAGGCGGGACGAGGCGGGTCCAGTACGATGCCGCAGAAGCGCAACCCGATCGCGAGTGAATACGTGCTCGCGGCCGCGCGCGGCGTGCATGCGCTCGTCCCGATGATGCTGTCGGCGATGGCGCAGGACCACGAGCGGGCCACCGGCCCGTGGCAGAGCGAACAGCTCGCGCTGCCGCAGATCTTCGTGCTGACCTCGGGCGCCTTGATGCATGCTACAGTGATCGCCGAAGGGATGACTGTCGACACTGCGCGCATGCGCAAGAACCTGGACTCCACGCACGGCCTGATCCTCGCCGAGGCGGTGATGATGGCAGCGGCCAAGGCAATCGGCCGTGCCAAGGCGCATGACGTGGTCGAGCACGCTTCCGCCAAGGCGTTAGCGGAGAGGCGACACTTGGGCGACGTGCTGAAAGAAGACAAAGCGCTACCACTGCCAGCCGCCGATATCGACCGCCTGTTCGATCCTGCCGGCTATATCGGGGAATGCGGCCAAGTGGTCGATCGCGTCGCCGCGAAGGCGCGCCGTTTACTCTAGGTCTTACGCTTCGTGGAACTCGACGAATCCGCTCAGCGGCTCGCGCTCGGTGCGCAGCGTGTTTTCCGGTGCGCTGGTGTCCTCGTAGCCCAGCGACATGCCGCAGACCACCACCTCGGTCTCGGAAATGCCGAGCTCGCGACGGATCACGGCGTGGAAGGGCGCAAAGGCGGCCTGCGGGCAGGTATGCAGCCCGAAGCCGCGCTGCGATCATGATGTTCTCGAGAAACATGCCGTGGTCGAGCCAGCTCCCGCGTTCGAGCACCCGGTCGATAGTGAAGATCATGCCGACGGGCGCATCGAAGAACAGGTAGTTGCGCGCGTGCTGCGCCTGCATCTTGTCACTTTCGCCGCGCTTGATGCCGAGCAGGCCGTAGAGGTCCCAGCCGACCTTGCGGCGCCGGCTCAGGTACGGCTCGGGAAATTGCGC
>DATAAP010000386.1:0-2545 GCA_036260035.1 Alphaproteobacteria bacterium
AGAGGGCGCGCTTGGCGGTGGCGGCGATGCGGAGCAACGGTTCCGCGCGCTGGTTCACGCGCTGATGGACCTTTATGTGGACGCGCGGGCCAAGCACATCCTGCTATTGAACGAGCTCGACAGTCTGCCGCCTGCCCGCAAGGCGGCGATCGTCGCATTGGAACGCAGATTGATCGATCTTACGGCGGACCTTCTGACGGAGCTTGCGCCTGCGCTGGCGGCACAACCGAAGCTGCGCGTGCCCGTGGCGATGGGCTTCTACGGGATGATCAACTGGACCTACACCTGGTACCGGCAGGGCGGCGCGGTGGCGCCCGGCGCGCTCGCCGATCTGTTCGCGGAGCTGTTCCTGCGCGGCCTGCCGGCAACAATCACCGCTCAGACGTTGGGCGCCGAGACCGCTGGCGGGCGCGGCAAGAATGAGTCGACGACGATGCGCGAGGGATCGGCGCCGATGCGCTTCGCCGCGGCGACACAGTCGTCGACGAAGCTCGGCGCGCCGGCGATCAGCACGGTCGCCCCCGACAGGTCGGGCGCCTCGCGCGCCAGCACGTCGGGCACGCGGCCGCGCAAGCAGCGGTCCGAGCCGGGCGCCGCCCGCGTCAGAGTGATGCGGTAGGCGAAGTTGCCGTAGCGGCGCGAGAGTGCCGCGAGTTGATCAGCCGCGAAAATCTCGCTGCGGTCGCGCACCGAAAAGAGCAGGTCGATCGTGCCCGCGTGGCCGTCGCCAAGCGCTTTCGTCAGCACCGACAGGATCGGCGATAGACCGGACCCGCCGGCCAGCGCCAGCACGCGCCCGCTCGCGGCGGAAGCTGGCAGATGGAACTCGCCATAAGGCCCGTGCAGCTCGATCGTGTCGTCGATCGCCAGGCCGTGGATCCAACCGCTGCAGCGGCCCTTGTCGTGCCGTGTCACATAGAAAACGAGCTGCCCGTCTGGCGCGCTGCCTTCAGCATCGGGTGCGTTCGCTATGGAATAGGGCCTTCGCTGGTCGAGCCCGGGTGCCGCGAACTCCATGTTCATGCCGGCACGGAAATGGAAGCGCACGCCGCGCGGCAACGCCACGACCAGCCGGCGGATCGACGGCGTCACGTTGTGCGCGGCGACGATCTGGGCCGTCAGCTCGGTGGGGACAATCAAGTCCTCGCCGGCGACGCGCGGCTGCATCGGCTCGACGGTGCGCAGCCGTAGCATGGGCGACAGCGGCTTGGACTGGCAGGCCAGAAAGTAGCCTTGCTCCTTTTCCTCGTCGGTGATGGCAAAGCTCATCACCCAGCCATGGTCGACCTGGCCTTCAATGATCTTCGACTTGCAAGTTCCGCAGGCGCCGCCGCGGCAGTTGTGGGGCATGTGCAGGCCCGCCGCGAGGGCCGCATCGAGGATGACGGTGTCGGCGGGGCAGGTGAATTGTTCGCCCGTGTTCTCGACGATGACTGCGGTGTCGGCCATAGCTAGGGTTTAGCTTGCGCAGGTCGCAAAGTCAGCACCGTGGCAATCATGCCGAGCGTCACGACCGCCACGCCGCCGAGCGCAACCGGAGAAGGTATTTCACCCAGCAAGGGCGCTGCGGACAAGGTGACGATTCCCGGGACGGCCGCCGTCATCATCGTCGCGGTGGCGGCACCCAGGCTGGCTACCGCGCGCGTATACAGGAAGATCGTGAAGATCGTCGCGATGACGCCCTGATAAACGCCTTGAAGCAGGAGTTCGGCGATCGGCACCGTCGCGAAATGCGGCGTGGCGAAGATCAGATACGCTGGCATGTAGGCGAACATTGAGAAGGTGCACACGAGGACCACGCCCTGCGGCGGGGTCACGCGCCAGGCGCGGCAGGCCACGGTGAACAACGCCCAGCAGATCGCGGCCGCCAGGAAGCACAGATCGCCGCGCCAGTAACCAAGCCCCGCGCCGGCGAAACTCTCAATGCCGATGAGCGCGATCCCTGCCACGATCAGCGCGAGGCCGAGCCGCTTCATCGGCCCGAACGTTTCGCCGATCAGCAGCCACGCCGCGATCGATGTGAACAGCGGCAGCGCGCCAGACAGGAGCACTGCGGCGTGGTTCGCCGGCGCGAACATGAACCCGGCGAATGCCAGAAAGCTGAACCCGAGCCCGCCGGTCGCGGCGAGAGCGACGGCGCGCGGCACGCTAACGCCTCTAAGCCCGTCGCGCAGCAGCCAGGGCAGCATCAGCAGACCGCTCACCGTGAATCGGATGGCCGTCAGATCCGCTGCGTTCATGCTGGCTCGGGCGCTGAACCGCGAGACGATCTGGAAGCCCGACCAGATCGCGATGATCAGCGCGATGCAGGCGAGCCCGATCCGGAGATCGCGCCGGCCGGCGGCAGCCGCAAGCGCGGCGCTCACGCCGGCTTGATCGCGCTGATGAACGTGTCGGGGTCGACGTTGCCGCCGGAGCAGACAACGGCGATGGTCTTGCCTGTGGTTGGAAACTTGCCAGTCAATGCCGCCGCCAGCGCACACGCGCCGCCGGGCTCGACGACGAGCTTGAGTTCGGCAAAGGCTGCCGCCATCGCGGTGCGGGC
>DATAAP010000387.1:0-6945 GCA_036260035.1 Alphaproteobacteria bacterium
GCCCGTCCGTCGTCGTGATCAAGCGCTCGCGGAAGATGATGTCGCTGCCCACCGTCAGCTGACGCGTGTCGGCCCCCGGCGGCGTGCCCGCCGCGGACGGGTTCACCGCGCTCGTCACACCAACACGCGTATCGGCATGCACCGCCCATCCAAACAACGCAGTCGAGGCAAGAGTCAGCGCGAACGTGGAACGTCGAGCCATCATCGCAATCCACCAGTTTTGTTTAGATTAGAAACGCCAGGAAAGGCCGCCTGTGAGCGCCCAGTTGTTGTATTCGAAGTTGGGCAAGTTGGAGCTCACGTTGAATCGCTGCGCCTGCGCGAGCACCGACAGGGAATCTGTGATCGGCGCTGTGCCGAGAACGCCGAAGCGCCACTCGCGATCCTTGCGGTCGACCTCCGGATCGACCGACGGGTCGGGGCCGTTGTAATTCGTCGCGAGCCGCGCGACCGACAGGCTGACCGTCCACGGCTGCGTCGTTGTCCAGAAATCGGGATCGAAGAAGTAAGTGAACGAAGCCGATGCGAGGTACTGCGTGTTCGCCCGGAACTCCTCGCGCGCATTGTCGCCGGAAAGACCGACGCCGGCCGCGATCAGCGTATCGGCCGAGGTTTGAATGCGCGCGGAGACGAAGACACTGTTCTCGTCGCCGGTTTGGTCTTTTGCGAACGGGCGCGCCTCGGAGTTGTTGAAATACTTATCCCGCCGCTCTAACAGCACCTCGCCGAGCACGCGCGGCCCGAATTCCTGCGTCAGACTGATGCCGCCGCCGAAGCTGTGATAGTAGCGCACGTCACCCAGCCCGACGATGTTGGCCAGCAGGTAGGGACGCAAGGTTGCCTTGCCGGGCCCCGAATCGCCGAGCGCGAAGCGCGGGCCGGTCGTCACCTCCATCAGCGCGACGTTAAGCGTCTTCAACTCGTTCTGGCGCGTGCCGTACAGCACCGCAGTCGATTCTAGCACGTCGCCGCTGACCACCATCGGATTGTAGGTGTGCTGGAACGAGGCGAGGCCGAACGCATTCCAGTCGGACCGCCGCAGGAATTCGTTGCTCAGCGTCGCGTCCTGCCCGAGAGCGCGCACCTGCGCCGATCCCGGACCGGAATTGGCGTTCTGCTGCCAGCGCGCGCCTACGGTGAGCGAGCCGGTCAGTATGCTGCGCGCGGTGCGGCGGTCAATCTCCGCCAGCAGGATGTTGGCGCGCTCGCGGATTTCAGGAGGCATGTCCTTCGCCTCCAGCGCCTGAGTGAGATAGGTGCGCGCCGCCTCGTAGGATCCCATCTGGAAGTACAGCGCGCCGAGTTCCAGGCGGACGCGCGGCAGGTCCGGATTGAACAGCAGCATGCGCGATAGCGTGCCGACCGCGGCGTCGTAGTTGCCGATCTCGACCGCGCGCTGCGCATACTGGAACATGACGTCGAGATTGGCCGGCTCGCGCAGCATGCGCTCGAACAGGCGGTCGAGCTCCGGATCGTCGGCCGGGACTTCCGTTCCAGCGGGTGGCGAGGTCTGCGCAATAGCCGAGAGCGGCAAGCACATCCCGATCGCCGCAAGCACCATGCCCGCGACGCCCCCCTTTATCGTCGGCCGTGCAAGTCCTGGAACCACGATTGTTAACTGGTCGGCAGCTTTGGTGCGGCGCAGTCTATAAACTGCAGATGGCTTTGTCGCCGATTGTTTTTTGCTTAAACCTGAAATCATTCTGGTTGATACCGATCTGCAACCGGCCTGATACAGTTCAGAAACGAACGGCCCTGCAGCAGCCGCGGGCTGCCTTGCAAGAGCCTCCGCTCAGAGAACGGGTGCCCGGCTTGCACTCTGCTCTCCCGCCGCCTGGAGGCGTCGTTGCAGGCTGCAATACAGGGCGAACACGATCCCGACGGGCCACGCCGCGCCGATGGCTGCCGCACCGAGCATGAGATGAAGCATCAGGGTTTCGCGCGCTTCGCCGTGGATCGTATGCCGGTCGAAGAACGCGTCCCAGCGGCGATGGGCGAAGTAGGCCATTCCCACGACAGTGGCGATGATGGCGTAGACAGCGATAAACCCTGCGGTCGTCATTCTGCCCTCCCTGTACCGGCCCCCAAGCTCTTCTTTTCTGGCGACTATCATGGATCGGAATGCCACGCTTGTATGTGACTTGGGTCACAACCCAAGGGATTCTTGCCGCTCCGCAGCAAACCCGTTACAGCCTGCCTCCCATGCCGCACGCGCCCCGTCTCATCCTAGGCATTGAAACGAGCTGCGACGAAACGGCCGCCGCGGTGGTCGACGAGGCGCGTGGCATCCGCGCCGATCTCGTCCTGAGCCAGACCGGACTTCACCAGCCCTATGGCGGCATCGTCCCGGAAATCGCCGCGCGCGCGCATCTCGAACACCTCGACACGCTGATCGATCGCGCACTCAAAGAGGCGGCGATTGGCTTCGGGGACCTGGCGGCCATCGCGGCGACGGGCGGACCCGGCCTGATCGGCGGGGTGATCGTCGGAGTCATGACCGGCAAGGCGATGGCGATGGCGCGCAACCTGCCGTTCATCGCCGTGAACCATCTGGAGGGGCACGCGCTGTCGGCGCGGCTGTCGCACGGCATTGCGTTTCCCTATCTGCTGCTGCTGGTCTCAGGCGGACACTGCCAGCTCCTGATCGTGGAGGACGTCGGCCGCTATCGCCGCCTCGGCACCACGATCGACGACGCGGCAGGCGAAGCCTTCGACAAGACGGCAAAGCTGCTCGGCCTGGGCTATCCCGGCGGTCCGGCGATCGAGCGCGTCGCGCGCGAAGGCGACCCGGAGCGGTTCGTCCTGCCGCGACCGCTGAAGGGGCGGCCGGGCTGCGATTTTTCCTTCGCGGGCCTGAAGACCGCGATCCGCCAGCTCGTCGAGAAATGGTCCGGCAGATTGACTGCGGTCGACATCGCGGACATCGCGGCCTCCTTTCAAGCCGCCGTCGCGGATGTCCTGGCCGATCGCACGGCGCAGGCGATCGCCTCGTTCCGCCGCATGCATCCGCAGGGGCAGCATCTCGTCATCGCCGGCGGCGTCGCCGCCAATGCGGCGTTGCGCACACGCCTCGACCGTCTGGCCGGCGAGCATGGGTTGACATTGGTGGCGCCGCCCTTGCGCTTGTGCACGGACAACGCGGCGATGATCGCCTGGGCAGGCGTCGAACGGCTGCGCCTCGGCCTCACCGACTCGCTCGACTTCGCGCCGCGGCCGCGCTGGCCGCTCGACCCCAACGCGGCGAAGGCGATCGGCGCCGGTGTGAAGGCCTGAGGCGCTTGCGCTGCCCGCGCATCGCCCCGACAATGCAGCCGCCATGACGATTGCCTCTCCCGCCGCTGTCGCGCGCCGTCCTGGCGATGTCGAGCTGCGCAGCTATTTCGCGACACCGATCGCGGTGCTCGAGCTCGAAAACGCAACGACGCTGAATCGCGAACTGGCGCAGACCGTGCTCGCGCGCGAGGCGACGCATCCGAGCGTGCAGCACAGCAATCTCGGCGGCTGGCAATCCAGCTGGGATTTCGCGAGCTGGGGCGGCGCAGCCGGCGACACGGTGCTGCGGACCGCCGCAGCCCTCGCCAGCCGCATGACCAGCGACCGGCAGGGACGTAACGTGGACATTCAGTGGCGCATCAACGCCTGGGCGAATATCAACCGCACTGGCCATGGCAACGAGTTTCACACACACCCCGGCTGCTACTGGTCCGGCACGTACTACGTCGATGATGGCGGCATCGGCGAGGACCCGTCGCTCGGCGGCGAGTTCGAGATGCAGGACCCGCGCGGCGTAGCGCCTGCGATGTATGCGCCGATGCTGTGCTTCGCGACTCCGGGCGGCCGTTCCACCGGTGCCAGCGAGCTGATCCGACCGAGATCCGGCATGATGGTGCTTTTCCCGGCTTGGCTTTCGCACGGCGTGCGGCCCTATCGTGGCAGCCGCATGCGGATCTCGCTCGCATTCAACCTCGGCCTGTGACGATGCCGGACGCGCCGTACCAGCGCATCGCCGTAATCGGCGCGGGCGCCTGGGGGACAGCGCTGGCACTGGTCGCACGCCGCGCCGGCCGCGACGTGGTCATCGCCGCGCGCGAGGCCGAGGTGGTCGAGGCGATCAATACCACGCGACGGAACGGCCTGTTCCTGCCGGGCGTCGTACTCGACGACGGCATCCGCGCAACTGCCGACGCGGCCGCCGCCGCAGCGCAGGCCGACGTGGTCCTGCTCGCCGCTCCAGCGCAACATCTGCGCGCGGTGAGTGCCACGCTTGCACCGCACATCGCGGAAAAACGTCCCGTCATCATCTGCGCCAAGGGTATCGAGCGCGGCACCGGCATGCTGATGAGCGAAGTCGCCTCGGAGACGTTGCCGCGTGCCGCGCTCGCAATCCTCTCCGGCCCCACCTTCGCCGCCGAGGTCGCGCGCGGTCTTCCTACCGCGGTGACGCTAGCGACGCGCGAGAGCACCGGCGGTCGCCTGCTCGCCTCGATCGGCAGTACGACATTCCGGCCGTATCTTAGCAACGATCCCATCGGCGCGCAGGTCGGCGGCGCGGTGAAGAACGTGATTGCGATCGCCTGCGGGATCGTCACCGGGCGCGGCATGGGCGACAACGCGCGCGCAGCCTTGATGACGCGCGGTCTGGCGGAGATCATGCGCCTCGGCACCGCTCTCGGTGCGCGTCCCGAGACTTTGATGGGCCTTTCGGGATTGGGCGATCTCTCTCTGACCTGCAACGGCCTGCAATCGCGCAACATGAGCGTGGGCATAGCACTGGGCCAGGGCCAGACGCTCGCCCAGACCCTCAGCGGCAAGCGATCGATCGCCGAAGGCGTCGAGAGCGCCGCCGCCATCGCCGAACTCGCGCGGCGCCGCGGCGTCGACATGCCGATTGTCGCGGCCGTCGATGCGATCCTGCATCACGGTGCGGCGATCGACGACACCATCGCCGGTCTTCTCGCCCGGCCATTCAAGCCCGAGCACTGACGCATCAGCGCGGATGATAGTTGTCGACGCGCTCGAGCACCGTGCGCGTCAGGTTCGGCGCTACCAGGGTCTCGCCCTGCAGGCGCAGCTGCCGCACCGGCACCACGGCCCTGTCGCCGCCGAAGCCGAGGAAACCGCCCATGCGCAGCACCGCCGCCGTCGTGCGGTCGCGGCGATGCACGACGACGTCATCGATCACGCCGACCGCGGCGCCATCGCGGTTGTAGACAGTGCGGCCGATCAGCTCGTCGACGCGCCAGGCCGCCAAGCCCGGCGTTGCTGCCGGCGACGCGCCGGGCCGCGGCGATGGCGGCCGCGGAAGCGCTGCCTCCTGCCGGGCCGTGTCGCAGGCGGCCAGCAGCAATACGGCCGCGCTCGATAGCGCGAAACGCCGCCAAGCGGTAAAACCATCCATTGGCGCAGCATAGGCGAAGGCGGCGCGGCGGTTGAGCCCATTCCGGCAGTCCGCGACGGCAAAAAAGCTGAGGATACGGCGATGCAGTACTGGCTGATGAAATCCGAACCGGATGCTTATGGATGGGACCGGTTGATCAAGGAGGGGCGCGGCCATTGGGACGGGGTGCGCAACCCGACTGCCGCCAACAACCTGCGGGCCATGAAGAAGGGCGACCGTGCGTTCTTCTACCATTCGAATATCGGTAAAGAGATCGTCGGCGTGATGGAGATCGTCCGCGAAGCCTATCCAGACAAGACCGATGACACCGGACGGTGGGTGATGGTCGATGTCGCGCCGGTAGCGCCGGCCAAGACGCCTGTCACGCTCGCGCAGATCAAGGCCGATCCGCGCTTCAAGGACTTGGCGCTGGTGAAATTCTCGCGCCTGTCCGTCCAGCCCGTTTCGGCGGCACATTGGAAGGCGCTGTGCAAGCTGGCCGGCATCCAGGCGTGACGGTCCTGTGCCCGCTGGATGCGCTGGCCGATCCGGGCGGCAAGGGCTTCACCTTGGCGGGGCCGGAGGGACGGCGCGAGATCTTCGTAGTCCGCCGCCTCGGCCATGTATTTGCCTATGAGAACGCTTGCCCGCACATCGGCACGCCGCTGGACTTCCTGCCGGACCAATTCCTGACGCGCGACGGCCAGTACCTGCTGTGCTCCACCCACGGCGCCATGTTCGAGATCGCCAACGGGATGTGCATCCACGGCCCCTGCAGGGGCAAAGCGCTCAAAGCCGTGCCGGTGACGATTCGTGACGGCCAAGTCGTACTAGGGTCAAAATGATGTTAACTTTTTCAAGCCCATAATCGACCGGGACTATCGCCGGCAAAGGAAACGCGATCGTGGAGCCGCTGCGCATCTTCATCGGGTTCGATCCGCGCGAGACCGCGGCGTTCCATGTCCTGTCGCATTCCATCATCAAGCACGCCTCCCGCCCGGTCGCGATCACGCCGATCGCACTCGACCACGTGCAGCCGGAATTCAGCCGCCAGCGCGACCCGCTGCAGTCCACCGACTTTTCCTTCTCCCGCTTCCTGACGCCCCACCTGTCCGGCTTCAAGGGCTGGTCGCTGTTCATGGACTGCGACATGCTGCTGCGGACCGACATCGCGGCGCTGTTCGACCTGCGCGACGAGCGCTACGCCGTGATGTGCGTGCAGCACATCCACGTGCCGCGCGAGACGACCAAGTTCCTGGGTGCGACCCAGACCAAATACGAGAAGAAGAACTGGTCGAGCGTGATGCTGTTCAACAATGCGCGTTGCACGGCGCTCACGCCCGATTACGTCTCGCGCGCCTCGGGGCTCGAACTGCACCAGTTCAAGTGGCTGGGCGACGACTCCCTGATCGGCACGCTGCCGCGGCGGTGGAACCACCTGGTCGACGTCGACCCGTACGATACTGATGCGGCCAATGTGCATTTCACCATCGGCGGCCCGTATTTCCAGGAATACAGCGACTGCGATTACGCCGCGGAGTGGTTCGCGATGCGCGACGACATGCTGC
>DATAAP010000388.1:0-6499 GCA_036260035.1 Alphaproteobacteria bacterium
CTTCGACCTCTATCTCCATCGCGGCGCGGGCGCGTATATCTGCGGCGAGGAGACCGCGCTGCTCGAGAGTCTCGAAGGCAAGAAGGGGCAGCCGCGCCTGAAGCCGCCGTTCCCGGCGGCGGTCGGCCTCTACGGCTGCCCGACGACGGTCAACAACGTCGAGACCATCGCCGTCTGCCCGACGATCCTGCGCCGGGGCGCTGCTTGGTTCGCAGGCATCGGCCGGCCGAAGAACAGCGGCACGAAGATCTTCTGCATCTCCGGCCACGTGAACAAGCCGTGCAACGTGGAAGAGGAGATGGGCATCCCGTTGCGCGAGCTGATCGACAAGCACGCCGGCGGCGTGCGCGGCGGTTGGGACAACCTGCTGGCGGTGATCCCCGGCGGCTCGTCGGTGCCGTTGCTGCCGAAATCGATCTGCGACACCGTGCTGATGGATTTCGACTCGCTGCGCGACGTGAAGTCCGGTCTCGGCACCGCGGCGGTGATCGTGATGGACAAGTCGACCGACATCGTGAAGGCGATCACGCGGCTGTCCAAGTTCTACATGCATGAGAGCTGCGGCCAGTGCACGCCGTGCCGCGAGGGCACGGGCTGGATGTGGCGGGTCATGACGCGCATGACGCGCGGCCAGGCGACGGTCGAAGAGATCGACACTCTTGAGGACGTGACGCGCCAGGTCGAGGGCCACACGATCTGCGCGCTCGGCGACGCGGCAGCGTGGCCGATCCAAGGTCTCATTCGTCATTTCCGCCCCGAGATGGAGCGCCGCATCGCCGCATACAAAGCGGCGGCCACGCGGCAGGCGGCGGAGTAGGAACGCGTTATGCCGAAACTTAAGGTCAACGGGATCGATGTCGAGGTGCCTCCCGGCGCCACCGTGCTGCAGGCCTGCGAGGCGGTCGGCGTGGAGATCCCGCGCTTTTGCTATCACGAGCGGCTGTCGATCGCCGGCAACTGCCGCATGTGCCTGGTCGAGATGGAGAAGTCGCCCAAGCCGATCGCGTCCTGCGCGATGCCGGCGGGCGACGGCATGGTGATCAAGACCAACACGCCCATGGTCGAGAAGGCCCGCAACGGCGTGATGGAGTTCCTGCTGATCAACCATCCGCTCGACTGCCCGATCTGCGACCAGGGCGGCGAGTGCGACCTGCAGGACCAGGCGATGGCCTACGGCTTCGACCGCAGCCGCTATGCCGAGAACAAGCGCGCCGTGCCCGACAAGGAGCTCGGACCACTGGTCAAGACGTCGATGAACCGCTGCATTCACTGCACGCGCTGCATCCGCTTCGTGACAGAGGTGGCAGGCGTCGAGGAGCTCGGCGCCACCGGTCGCGGCGAGAACATGGAAGTCGGCACCTATGTCGAGAAGGCGCTGAGCTCCGAGCTGTCTGGGAACATCATCGACCTGTGCCCGGTCGGAGCTTTAACCTCGAAGCCCTACGCCTTCATGGCGCGCCCGTGGGAGCTGCGCAAAACCGAGTCGATCGACGTCATGGATGCAGTCGGCAGCAACATCCGCGTCGACAGCCGCGGCGGAGAGGTGCTGCGCGTGCTGCCGCGCGTCAACGATGCGATCAACGAGGAGTGGATCTCCGATAAGACGCGCTTTGCGTGCGACGGACTACGCCGGCAGCGGCTCGACCGTCCGTATGTGCGCGGCGCCGACGGCAGGCTGCGCGTCGCGAGCTGGAACGAGGCGCTCTCCGTGGTGGCGCAGCGCCTGAAGAGCGTACCCCCCAACCGCATGGCGGCGATCGCCGGCGACCTCGTCGACTGCGAGGCGATGGTCGCCCTCAAGGACCTGATGACCGCGCTCGGCTCGCCCAACATCGATTGCCGCCAGGACGCGGCCCAGCTCGATGCGGCGACGCGCGCCGGCTATCTCTTCAACACGACCATTGCCGGCATCGAACTTGCTGACGCCTGCCTGCTGATCGGCACGAATCCGCGCTGGGAAGCGCCGCTGATCAATGCGCGGCTGCGCAAGCGCTGGCTCGCCGGCGGCTTCCGCGTCGGCGTGATCGGGCCGCAGCACGACCTCACCTATAGGACAGAGTATCTCGGCGCCGGGCCGCAGACCCTGAACGAGATCGCCTCCGGCACATTGGCTTTCGCCGATGTGCTCAAGCAGGCGAAGAACCCGATGATCATCGTCGGGCAGGGGGCGCTCGCACGCGAAGACGGTGCCGCGGTGCTGGCGCTCGCGCGCAAGGTCGCCGAGCAATGCGGGGTCGTCAAGGACGGCTGGAACGGCTTCAACGTGCTGCACACCGCGGCGGCACGCGTCGGCGGTCTTGATGTCGGTTTCGTGCCGGGAGCGGGCGGGCGCGATGTGGCCGGCATCCTCGATGGCGCGGGCAAGGGCGAGATCGAAGTCGTCTACCTCGTTGGCGCCGACGAGATCGACGGCAGTTGGCTCGGCAAGGCGTTCGTCATCTATCAGGGCCACCACGGCGACGCCGGTGCCCACCGCGCCGACGTGATCCTGCCGGGGGCCGCCTACACCGAGAAGAACGCAACCTACGTGAATACCGAGGGCCGGCCGCAGCAGGCACGGCTTGCCGTGTTCCCGCCGGGCGAGGCGCGCGAGGACTGGAAGATCATCCGCGCGCTGTCGGAGCTGGTCGGCAAGAAGCTGCCCTACGACACTTTGAAGCAGGTGCGCGCGCGCCTGGTCGAGGTCAATCCGATCTTCGGCAAGATGGACCAGGTGGTGCCGGCGGCGTGGGGACCGTTCGGCAAGGCCGGCGCAGTTCAGCCGATGCCGTTCAGCGCGCCGATCGCCAATTTCTACATGACCGATCCGATCAGCCGCGCGTCCGAGACCATGGCGAAGTGCACAGTCACCTACATCGCGCCGCGCGCAGGGAAGACCGGCACACATGGTTGAGACTGCACTTCTCTACGGCCTGCCGGCGGCGATCATCGTCGGCAAGATCCTGCTGATCATCGTGCCGCTGCTGGTAGCGGTCGCATTCCTGACGCTGGCCGAGCGCAAGGTCATCGCCGCTATGCAGCTGCGCAAGGGCCCCAATGTGGTGGGGCCCTTCGGCCTGCTGCAACCCTTCGCGGACGGGCTCAAGCTGCTGATCAAGGAGACGGTGATCCCGAGCGGGGCCAACCGCGTCGTATTCCTGATCGCGCCGATCGTGACCTTTCTGCTGAGCCTGATCGCGTGGGCGGTGATCCCGTTCGACGCGGGATGGGTGCTTGCCGACATCAATGTCGGCATCCTCTATCTTTTTGCGATCTCCTCGCTCGGCGTCTACGGCATCATCATGGCCGGCTGGGCGTCGAACTCGAAATACGCCTTCCTCGGTGCCCTGCGCTCGGCAGCGCAGATGGTGTCCTACGAGGTCTCGATCGGCTTCGTCATCATCACCGTGCTGATCTGCGTCGGCTCGCTGAACCTCAGCGATATCGTCGAGGCGCAGCAGGGCGGCGGCTTCTGGAGCTGGTTCCTGTTCGGTCCGCTGCTGCCGATGGGCGTGATCTTCTTCATCTCCGCGCTGGCGGAGACGAACCGGTCGCCGTTCGATCTGCCCGAGGGCGAGTCGGAGCTGGTCGCGGGCTACTTCGTCGAATACTCGTCGATGAGCTTCGCGCTCTTCTTCCTCGGCGAATACGCGGCGGTGATCCTGATGAGCGGCATGACCTCGGTGCTGTTCCTCGGCGGCTGGCTGCCGCCGTTCAACTTCGCGCCGTTCACCTGGGTTCCGGGCATCGTCTGGTTCGCGCTGAAGATCTCGCTTTGCCTGTTCATCTTCCTGTGGGTGCGCGCCACCCTGCCGCGCTATCGCTACGACCAGCTGATGCGCCTGGGGTGGAAGGTGTTCCTGCCATTTTCGCTGCTGTGGGTCGTGCTGATCGCCGGCTGGGTGCTGGCGACCGGTACGGTGCCGCGCAGCTGAGAGGTTCCCATGGCTACTCTTGCTGCACGTAGTCTGATCCTGTCGGAGATCATCTCCGGCCTGTGGCTGACCTTGCGCTACTTCGTCAAGCCCAAGGTCACACTGAACTATCCATTCGAGAAGGGGCCGCTGAGCCCGCGTTTCCGCGGCGAGCACGCGCTGCGCCGCTACCCGAACGGCGAGGAGCGATGCATCGCCTGCAAGCTGTGCGAGGCCGTGTGCCCCGCGCAGGCGATCACCATCGAGGCGGAGCCGCGCGCGGACGGCAGCCGGCGCACCACGCGCTACGACATCGACATGACCAAGTGCATCTATTGCGGATTGTGCCAGGAGGCCTGCCCGGTCGATGCGATCGTCGAGGGGCCGAACTTCGAGTTCTCCACCGAGACGCGCGAAGAGCTCATGTACAACAAGGAAAAGCTGCTCGCGAACGGCGACCGGTGGGAGGCGGAGCTCGCAACCAGCCTCGCCGCCGACGCGCCGTATCGCTGAGCGGAGGCACGGGCGCACGCCATGATCCAGGCAATCGTCTTCTACATCTTCTCGGCGGTGATGGTGGCCGCCGGCGCCATGGTCATCTCGGCGCGCAACCCGGTGCACTCAGTCCTGTTCCTGATCCTCGCCTTCTTCAACGCGGCGGGGCTGTTCGTCCTGATGGGCGCCGAGTTCCTGGCGATGATCCTGGTCGTCGTTTATGTCGGCGCTGTCGCGGTGCTGTTCCTCTTCGTGGTCATGATGCTTGACATCGACTTCGCGCAGCTCCGCCAGGGCTTCCTAAAATACGCGCCAATCGGCGCTGCGATCGGGCTCGTGCTGCTGGCTGAGCTGGTGCTGGTCGGCGGGGCCTGGATCTTCTCGCCCGATGCCCAGCAGGCGCTCAGCGTGCCGATTCCCGATCCCGGCCGCGTCACCAACACGCATGCGCTCGGCCGCATCCTCTATACGGACTACATCTACGTCTTCCAGGCCTCCGGCCTGATCCTGCTCGTCGCCATGATCGGCGCCATCGTGCTCACCTTGCGCGAGCGCGTGGGCGTGCGCCGGCAGAACATCGGCGCCCAGCTCGCCCGGCGGCGCGAGCAGGCGGTGCAGGTCGTCAAGGTGCGGCCGCGGGAGGGCGTGTGAGATGATCGGCCTTGGTCACTATCTGACCGTCGCTGCGATCCTGTTTACGCTCGGCATCTTCGGCATCTTTCTCAACCGCAAGAACGTTATCATCATCCTGATGTCGGTCGAGCTGATGCTGCTCGCCGTCAACATCAACTTGGTGGCCTTCTCGGCCCATCTCGGCGATCTGGTGGGGCAGGTCTTCGCGCTTATGGTGCTGACCGTAGCCGCCGCCGAGGCGGCGATCGGCCTTGCCATCCTCGTCGTCTATTTCCGCAACCGCGGTTCCATCGCGGTGACGGACATCAACCTGATGAAGGGCTGAGCGCCGATGTACTCCGCCGTCGTCCTGCTGCCGCTGATCGGTGCTTTCGCGGCCTTTCTGTTTCTGACCTTCGCCAAGGACATCGCCTTCCGCGACCGGGCGGCGCAGCTCGTCACCTGCGGCTGCATGGTGCTCTCGTCGCTGCTGGCGATCGTGATCTTCTACCAGGTCGCGATCGGCGCGCAGGACCGGACGGTCGAGCTGTTCACGTGGTTCGATTCCGGCGCCCTTCAGGCGTCCTGGGCCTTCAAATACGACACGCTGTCGGCCGTGATGGTGCTCGTCGTCACGATCGTGTCGACCTGCGTGCATGTCTATTCGATCGGCTACATGGCCGAGGACCGCTCGATCCCGCGCTTCATGGCGTATCTGAGCCTGTTCACCTTCTGCATGCTGACCCTGGTCACGGCCGACAACTTCATCCAGATGTTCTTCGGCTGGGAAGGGGTGGGCGTGTGCTCCTACTTCTTGATCGGCTTCTGGTACGAGCGCGAATCCGCCAACGCTGCCGCGATCAAAGCCTTCGTCGTCAACCGCGTCGGCGATTTCGGCTTCGCGCTGGGTATTTTCGGCGTGTTCATGATCTTCGGCAGCGTGCAGTTCGAGTCGGTCTTTGCCGCAGTGCCGGAGAAGGCGTCCGACACGATGCGGTTCCTCAACTGGGACGTCAACGCGCTGACCACGCTTTGCCTGCTGCTCTTCGTCGGCGCTATGGGCAAGTCGGCGCAGATCGGGCTCCACACCTGGCTGCCGGACGCGATGGAGGGCCCCACGCCAGTTTCCGCCCTGATCCATGCGGCGACCATGGTCACCGCCGGCGTTTTCATGGTGGCGCGCCTGTCGCCGATGTTCGAATACGCGCCGGACGCGCTAGCCGTGGTGACGATCGTCGGTGCCACGACTGCGATCTTTGCGGCATCGGTCGGCCTGGTGCAGAACGACATCAAGCGGGTAATCGCGTACTCGACCTGCTCGCAGCTCGGCTACATGTTTTTCGCGGCCGGCGTGTCGGCCTACGCAGCGGCGATCTTCCACCTGATGACGCACGCCTTCTTCAAAGCGCTGCTGTTCCTCGGCTCCGGCTCAGTCATCCACGGTATGGAGGCGACTGTCGGGCACGACTCGAACACCGCCCAGGACATCCGCAACATGG
>DATAAP010000389.1:0-2372 GCA_036260035.1 Alphaproteobacteria bacterium
CTCGCGCTGCTGCGCCTGAAAGCGAAGCCGTTCCACATCGTCCTGCCGAGCCCGCCGCAGGCGGCCGACGCGCCGATCCGCTCGACCGGTTGCTCGACCGCCGTGCAGCAGATCCAGCCCGTGATGGAGGCACTGGCATCATCGTCGATGGTAGTCGACCTGACGGTCGAGGGCATGATGCACGCGAAGGAGACGCCCTATCTCTTGAAGAAGAAGACGCGCATCCTGTACGTCAGCAACGAGCATCCCGAGATCCTCGAGCGGTTGATGCCCGATCCGGCGCTCAAGCCGAAGATCAAGCACGGCATCGATCTGCTGCGAGCGGCGAAGGAGATGCGCGTCACCTCCGCTGCGGGCACCGATCTGCGCATCCGGGTGGAAGGCGCGCCGTGCGGCGGCGGCTGGGGCGCGGTCGAGCAGCCCGGCGCGATCGATCATTGGCCGGGCGGCCTCGTCGTCTGCTTTCCGCGCGCGGGCTCGATCAACGGCACGCTGGTGATGGACGCGGGCGACATGAACCTCACCTTCAAGCGCCATCTCGAACGGCCGATCCGCATCACGATCAAGAACGACTTCGCCGTGGACATTGCCGGCGACGGGCTGGATGCCGAGCTGATGCGCAGCTATTTCCAGGTCTGGGGCGACGACAACGCCTATGCGGCCGCCCATGTCGGCTGGGGCATGAACCCCAAGGCGCGCTGGGACTCTCTGGTGATGTACGACCGCGGCGATACCAACGGCGTCGAGCAGCGCGTCTTCGCAGGCAATTTCCTCTATTCGACCGGCGCCAACGAGTTCGCCAACCGCTTCACGCTCGGCCATTTCGACCTGCCCTTCCGCAACTGCTCCATCGCGCTGGACGGCAAGCCGATCATCGAGCGCGGCCAGCTGCTGGGCGACCTCGCCTGAGCAGGGCGCACGTTCCTCCTTTCACCTCAGTGGGTTAGGCCTTGGCTTGACCGTTTTCAGCTTGTCGGTTAGATTTGTAAGTGATCGTTTACTTACATAAGCCATGCCACGACGCCCTGCCGCCAAGCCGCTGATCGACTCTGCCGCCCTACGCCTCTTTGTCGAGAAAGGCGTCGACGGCACGAGCGTGCGCGACGTCGCGGCGGAAGCCGGAGTCTCGGAGGGTGCGCTCTATCGGCATTACGAGAGCAAGGATGCTTTGGTTTGGGCGCTGTTCGCCGACAGCTTCGTTGCCTTCGCGCGCAAGCTCGACGCGCTGCAGAGCGCGGCCGCGGATACGCGCGCGAAGATCGCCGCGATGATTCGCGGGGTCTGCGCCTTCCATGACGCCGAGCCGCTGCTCTTCCGCTTCCTGCTCTTCGTGCAGCATCGCCAGCTGGAGAAGGTCACGCCCGACATGCCCAATCCGATCGACACGATCCGCAAGGTCGTGCAGGCCGGCATCGCCAAGGGCGACCTTCCAGCGATGGATCCCGAGCTTGCGACCGCGATGTGCGTCGGCCTGGTGCTCCAGCCGGCGACGTTCGCCGCCTATGGCCGCCTGAGCGGTCCGATGCTACCGCATGCGGACCGCATCGCGGCGGCGGCCTGGAATGCGCTTACCTCTCAGCCCGAAGGTGCCCGATGAACGTCTCCGGCCTGCTCCGCGTACGGCGCTTCCTGCCGCTCTTCGTCGCTCAATTCGCCGGCGCGCTGAACGACAACGTCTTCCGCAGCGCGCTGGTCATCCTGGCGACGTACAAGCTCGCCGACAGCAGCGGCTGGAACGCGCAGCTCGTGGCGACCGCGGCGGGCGGCGTCTTCATCCTGCCCTTCTTCCTGTTCTCGGCCACCGCCGGCCGCCTCGCCGACCGCTTCGATAAGGCCGTGCTGATCCGCCTCGTCAAAGCGAGCGAGATCGTGCTGGTGGCGCTCGCCGGCTGGGGCTTCCTGCGCGAAAGCCTGTCCACGCTAATGGCCGTGCTGTTCCTGATGGGGCTGCACTCGACCTTCCTAGGCCCGCTCAAATACGCGATCCTGCCGCAGCACCTGCGCCACGACGAGCTGATCGCCGGCAACGCGCTGATCGAGGCGGGCACGTTCCTTGCGATCCTGATCGGCACCATCTTCGGCGGCAGCCTGGTGCTCGGCGATAACGGCATCGTCGCCGTGCTGTGGCTGCTCGGTGCGTTGGCGGTGTTAGGGCTGGTCGCGAGCTTCGCGATCCCGGCAGCACCATCTGCGGCGCCGGAGCTGCACGTGGGAATCAACATCGTCGGCGCCACAGCCGATATGCTGCGCTACGCCGGTGCGCGCCGCGACCTGTTCCTGTCGATTCTCGGCATCTCGTGGTTCTGGCTGGTCGGAGCCACCTTCCTGTCGCAGGTGCCCGCACTGGTGAAGGACCGGCTCGGCGGCGATCC
>DATAAP010000390.1:0-6246 GCA_036260035.1 Alphaproteobacteria bacterium
CGCACGATCATCACCATGGCCACGATCACGATCATCACGGCCATGACCATCCGCATGGGCACGAATGATTGCTTATCTCCGCGACCCGGCTGAGATCTATCGGCGATCCTTCGCGATGATACGCGCCGAGGCCGACCTGACGGGCTTGCCGAGCTCGCTGCAGGATGTCGCGGTCCGCATGATCCATGCCTGCGGCATGATAGACATTGTCGCCGATCTGCGCTGGTCGCCTGATTTCGCCGAACGCGCGCGCGCCGCGCTGACCGCCGGAGCGCGCGTGATCACGGATTCGCGCATGGTCGCCGACGGAGTCGCTGCGGCGGATCTGCGCAGACGCATCGCCTGCGTGCTCGACGCTCCAAGAACTGCGGACGCAGGGACCACGCGAACGGCGGCAGGGTTGGAGCGTTTTGCACGCGATCTTGATGGCGCCGTCGTCGTCATAGGCAACGCACCAACAGCGCTGTTCCGGCTTCTCGAACTTGTCGATGAGGGGACGGCGCGGCCGGCTGCCATTATCGGCCTCCCGGTCGGCTTCGTGGGTGCTGCCGAATCTAAGGCCGAGCTCGCCACCAACGCGCGCGGCATGGCGTTCCTGACTCTGCTGGGCCGGCGCGGCGGCAGCGCAATGGCGGCGGCTGCCGTCAACGCGCTCGCAATGGAGGCTCCAGCGTGACCGCGTGGCTTTCCGTTATCGGCATCGGCGCCGACGGCATGGCGGGCCTAACGCCGGCGGCACAGGCGATAGTACATGCCGCTGAAGTGCTGGTCGGCGGCGTGCGCCATGTCGCCATGGTCAACGGCAGCGCCGAGCGCCTGACTTGGGAGACGCCGCTGTCGCGCACAGTCGAGGCCATCGCGGCGCGGCGCGGCCGGCGCGTCGTCGTGCTGGCGACC
Organism: Alphaproteobacteria bacterium; assembly: GCA_036260035.1. Classification (GTDB taxonomy): domain Bacteria; phylum Pseudomonadota; class Alphaproteobacteria; order CACIAM-22H2; family CACIAM-22H2; genus DATAAP01. Next base: position 898 of record DATAAP010000390.1, read on the forward strand.
GGCGATCCGATGTGGTTCGGCATCGGCGTCACCCTCGCCCGCCGCTTCCCGCCCGGAGAGATCGCGATCCTGCCGCATCTCAGCGCCTTCAGCCTCGCCGCAGCGCGCATGGGCTGGCCGCTTGCCGAGACAGAGGCGATCACCTTGCACGGGCGGCCGCTCGAGCTGCTTGCGCTCCACCTCGCGCCCGGCGCGCGTGTGCTGGTTCTTAGTGAGAACGGCGGGACGCCGGCGCGCGTCGCGGGCTTCCTGCGCGAGCGCGGCTGGAGCCGCAGCACGATCACCGTGCTCGAAAACCTGGGTGCCGCCGAGGAGCGGCGCGTGAGCGGCATCGCGGCGCAATGGAATGGGGCGCCCTGTGCGGATCTGAACACGATGGCCGTCGAATGCATCGCAGACGCCGGTACGCGCATCCTGAGCCGCGCCCCGGGCTTGCCTGACGAGGCCTTCACGCATGATGGACAACTCACGAAGCGCGAAATCCGCGCGGCGACGCTGGCGGCGTTGATACCCTTGCCGGGCCAGCTGCTGTGGGACGTCGGGGCCGGCTGCGGCTCGATCGCGATCGAATGGATGCGGGCGGCTCGTGGCACGTGCGCCATCGCCATCGAGCGCGCGCCCGCGCGCCAGGCCGTGATCGCCCAGAACGCCGCGATGCTGGGCGTGCCGAAACTTCGCGTTGTAGCCGGGACAGCGCCGGACGCGCTGGCCGGCCTCGATCGTCCCGATGCGATCTTCATCGGCGGTGGACTTTCCGACCGGACGGTCATCGATGCCTGTTGGGCAGCGCTGAAACCGGCCGGCCGGATCGTCGCCAACGCGGTGACGCTCGACGGCGAGGCCTCCCTCGTAGCAGCGCGGTCGAAGCATGGCGGCGATCTGACCCGCATCAGCATCAGCCGCGCGGGTGCGGTCGGCACGCGCGCCGCTTGGCGCCCGCTCATGCCGGTCACGCAATGGTCCGCGAGCAAAGCCGATGGCTGAGGGCACGCTTTACGGCATCGGCGTCGGTCCAGGCGACCCGGAGCTCGTGACACTGAAGGCGCTGCGCATCGCACGCGCCTGCCCGGTACTCGCCTATCCTGCGCCGGAGGAAGGCGAGAGCCTCGCGCGCCGGATCATGGCGCCGCATCTCGGTGGCCGGCAGACCGAGATCGCGATCCGCACGCCGATGAGCGCCGACCGATATCCGGCGAACGCCGTCTATGACCAGGCGAGCCGCGACATCGCCGCGCATCTCGCCGGCGGGCGCGATGTCGCCATGCTGTGCGTCGGCGATCCATTTTTCTACGGCTCGTTCATGTACGTGTTCGCCCGGGTGTCGGCCGCCCACCGCACTGTCGTCGTGCCGGGCGTCACCTCGCTTTCGGCGGCCGCGGCGAGCCTTGGCGCGCCGCTGGCTGCCCGCAACGACGTGCTGACCGTCATCCCCGCCCTGCTCGACGATTCGGCGATCACCGCCCGGCTCGCCGACGCGGAGGCGGCAGCGATCATCAAGCTCGGTCGTCATTTCAGCCGCATCCGGGCGTTGCTCGAGAGCATCGGCCTTATCGAACGCGCGCACTATATCGAATATGCCAGCTTCGCGCAGGAACGCGTCGCTCCGCTCGATGCCGTCGATCCTGCGCGCGTTCCCTATTTCTCGCTCATCCTGCTGCACCGGCGGGGACAAGCATGGCAATGAAGCATCCCGCTCTCGTCGCGCTCACGGCGGCCGGTGCGGCCATGGGCCGCCGCATCCAACGCGAGTTGCCCCAGGCAGAGTTGCACGGGCTCGCCTCCCGCGTGTCTGATGCCGACCGCACATTCACCGATACAGTCCCGCATCTGCGCTCGCTGTTCGAGGCCGGCGTGCCCATCATCGGCATCTGCGCCACGGGCATCGTGATCAGGGCGCTTGCGCCGCTGCTCTCCGACAAAACGTCTGAACCGCCGGTCCTGAGTCTCGCCGATGATGGCAGCGCGGTCGTGCCGCTGCTGGGCGGCCATCGCGGCGCTAACGCCCTGGCTCGCCGTCTTGCAGCGCTGACCGGCGGTACGGCCGCAATCACCACAGCGGGCGACCTTGGGCTCGGAATCGCGCTAGACGCCCCGCCTCGGGGTTGGCGCATCCACGATCGCGCGATGGTGAAGCCGCTCGCCGCGGCGATGCTCGCACGCGAGCCGGTAGCGCTGCGCGTCCAGGCGGGCGACGCGAGCTGGATCGCGGCGAGCGGCTATCCGTTCACCGATGATGCGCCAATCGGCATCTGCGTCAGTCACCGCGCTTCGGCGGCGACGCCGCAGACCCTAGTCTACCGTCCACAGGTCCTCGCACTCGGCGTCGGCTGCGAGCGCGGCGCCGACCCGCGCGAATTGGAAGACCTCGTCCGCACCACGCTGGTCCGGCATGACCTTGCGCCTGAGGCCGTGGCGTGCGTCTCCAGCCTCGATCTCAAGGCCGATGAAGCGGCCGTCCTCGCGCTGGCGGACTCCTTCGGGGTGCCTGCTCGCTTCTTCACAGCGGAAGCCTTGGCGCGCGAGGAGCCGCGCCTAGCAACTCCGTCCGATGCCGTGCGAAGCGCCGTCGGCGTCCCCGGTGTCGCTGAGGCAGCGGCGCTGGCGAGTGCGGGGCCGGCCGGCGCGTTGCTGGTGCCGAAGCAGCGTTCGCCCCGCGCGACATGCGCCATCGCACTGTCGCCGCGCGATATCGATGCAAGCACGATCGGGCGCGCGCGCGGACAGCTCTCCGTCGTGGGCATCGGGCCCGGCCACGCATCGTGGCGCACGCCGGAAGTCGATGCCGCTCTGGCGCAAGCGACGGATGTCGTCGGCTACGGCCTCTACCTGGACCTGCTCGGTTCGGCGATCGGGGGGAAGCGGCGCCACGAGAGTGCGCTTGGCGCCGAGGAGGTGCGCGCACGCCTCGCACTCGACCTAGCCGCCGAAGGCAGGAGCGTGGCGCTCGTGTCTTCCGGCGACGCCGGCATCTACGGACTCGCCGCATTGGTCTTTGAGCTGCTGGAGCGCGGCGACGTACCGGGCTGGCGCCGGATCGCGCTGCGCGTCTGCCCGGGCCTCTCGGCCCTGCAGGCCGCCGCCGCCCGCGCCGGCGCGCCGCTGGGCCACGATTTCTGCGCCGTTTCGCTGTCCGACCTCCTCACGCCTTGGTCAGAGATCGAGCGACGGCTACAGGCAGCGGCGGACGGCGACTTTGCCGTGGCGCTCTACAACCCTGCCTCGGCGCGCCGGCGCGACCAGCTCCGCCGCGCGATCCACATTCTGCGCGCGCAGCGTCCGCCCGCCACCCCGGTCATCGCCGCGCGGAATCTCGGGCGTGTCGGCGAGTCAGTCGAGACCACCACGCTCGCCGCGTTCGATATGGAAGCGGTCGACATGCTCACCTTGCTTTTGATCGGCAGCAGCCGAACGCGGGCGTTTGCCACCGGCTCCGCGCATTGGGTGTACACGCCGCGCGGATATGCCGTGAAGCGCGCCGCCCATCCGGATGCCGTCGGCGCATCGGCAGAAAAGCCATGACGGTCCATTTCATCGGCGCGGGCCCCGGTGCGCCCGACCTGATCACCGTGCGTGGGCTCAACCTCATACGAGCGGCCGGGGTTGTGCTCTACGCCGGATCGCTGGTCCCGCCGGCTGTGATCGCCGAGGCGCGCGCCGACGCGCGCGTGGTCGACACGGCGCCGATGCATCTCGAGCAGATCATCGCCGAGATGAAGGCCGCGCACGATGCCGGCCTCGACGTCGCGCGCGTGCATTCCGGCGACCCGTCGCTCTATGGTGCAACCGCCGAGCAGATGCGCCGGCTCGATCAACTGGACATTCCTTACGACGTGACGCCCGGCGTGCCGGCGTTTGCAGCCGCCGCCGCGGCATTGAAATCGGAACTGACGCTGCCGGAGATCAGCCAAACCGTCATCCTTACGCGCACCGCTATGCGCGCCACGCCGATGCCCGAGGGTGAGGATCTTGCGTCTCTCGCCCGCAGCGGCGCCACTCTGGCGATCCACCTTTCGGTTAACAATCTGGCGAATGTCGTACGCGCGCTCGTGCCGCATTATGGCGCCGACTGCCCGGTCGTGATCGCCTATCGCGTGAGCTGGCCGGACGAGAAATTCCTGCGCGGCACGCTCGGCGATATCCGCGACCAGGTCAAGGCCAGCGGCATCACGCGCACGGCCCTCATCCTTGTCGGCCGCGCCCTCGCCGCTTCGGGCTTTGCAGACAGCCGGCTATATGCCGAGGAGCATCACCACGTGCTGCGCCCGCGCAAGACGGACGCACGCGCCGGCTAGCGCGTGGCGCCGGCCTTGCGCAATCGGTCGACCACGTTGCGGCGGCTGTTCGTCTGAGCCCAGCCGAGTGCCGTCCGACCGGTGAAGTCTTCGCGCGTGAGATCCGCACCGGCCTTGATCAGCATGTCGACCACGACGACGTGACCCGCCCGCGCGGCGACGATCAGCGGCGTGGCGCCGGACCGGTTCTCGAGGTTGACGTTCGCCTTCCCCGCGATCAGTGCCTCGACGACGCTGTCGTGGCCCCGCTCCGCCGCCAGGAGCAGGGCCGTGTTGCCGTTCTTGTCGCGCACATCGAGCCGCGCCTTGGCCGCCGCGAGCGCTTCGACGACGTTGGCGTGGCCTGCCGTCGCTGCGAGAATGACTGCTGGAATGCCGTCGAGGTCCACTGAGTTTGGGGACTGCCCGCTCGCGAGGGCCCCGCGAACGCCATCCATATCGCCGACACGAGCATAATCGACGACCGACGGCGCGCGGTTCAGCAGATCGAGCCGCACTTGCGCCGCAGCAGGCGCTGCCGCAAGCAGCGCCATCATTAGGAATAGTCCTCGCATTGTCATCCTTCCGGCGCATCCACCCTGCGCCGTCCGACCGATTAGGCCGAAGCCGCTGCCGGGCCGTCAATAGCCGCGTCGGGAAACAGCGCTGCGGCGATGCGGCGCACCGCTTCCTCGGCCGACGCAACCGTTAACGCGGGCTGCGCGCGCGGCGGCGCGATCATCACGACGGGCAGGTTCAGCGCGCGCGCCGCATCCAGTTTGGCACGCGTTGCGCTGCCGCCGCTCGCCTTGGTGACAAGCACATCGATGCGGTGCGCGCGCAGGAGGTCGATCTCGTCTTCGACCATGAACGGCCCGCGTCCGAGCGTCAGCGCATAATTGTCCAGCGGCAGCTTGTCGCTCGGCGCTTCGATCCGCCGAACCAGGAACCACTTGCCAGGCAGCAGTGCGAAGGCGGCGAGCTCGCGCCCGCCGAAGCTCAGGAAAATACGTGTACCCAGAGCCGCCGCTTCGCGCGCCGCGTTCGCGGCATCCACGGTTTCGATCCAGCGGTCGCC
>DATAAP010000391.1:0-4936 GCA_036260035.1 Alphaproteobacteria bacterium
CGAGATGAGATCGTTGCCGTCGGCGCCGAGCCCGTGCAGCAGCAGCACGAGCGATTGCGGCTTGCCGCCAGCGGCGGGGCCGAAGCGCGGACCTTCGAGCGCGAACATGTCGGACATCGGGACCTCAGGCAGATGCGGGCCCCGCTTCTAGCGCATCAACCATGCTACTGTCATGCGCATGTCTGAAGTCACGCGCTTCGCGCCTTCACCGACCGGGCGCCTCCATCTCGGCCATGCCTATGCAGCACTGTTTGCCGCGCGCGCGGCGAGCGGCGGACGCTTCCTGCTGCGCATCGAGGATATCGACGCGACGCGCTGCCGCCCGCAGTTCGAGCAAGCGATCTATGACGACCTCTCCTGGCTCGGCCTGCGTTGGGAGACGCCCGTACGCCGCCAGTCGGAGCACATGTCCGACTATGCCGCGGCGCTCGAGCGGCTCAAGGCGCAGGGGCTGATCTATCCCTGCTTCTGCACGCGCGCGGAGATCCGCGCCGAGATTGCGCGAGCAGGCGCCGCGCCGCACGGGAGCGAAGGACCGCTCTATCCTGGCTCGTGCCGCAGGCTGGATGCATCGGAACGCGCGCGGCGCATCGAGGCGGGGACACCTTATGCGTTGCGCCTCGATGCGGAGAAGGCGAGCGCAGTCGCCGGGCGCCTGACCTGGCATGATCGCGAACGCGGCGCCGTCGCGGCCGATCCGCGCTCGCATGGCGATGTCGTGCTCGCGCGCAAGGAGACGCCGACCAGCTATCACCTGTCGGTGGCGTTGGACGATCATCTGCAAGGCGTGACGCTCGTTACCCGCGGCACCGACCTGTTCGAGGCGACGCACATCCATCGCCTGCTGCAGGCGCTGCTTGGATTCAACACGCCCGACTACCACCACCACGCTTTGGTTACTGGCCCTAATGGCGAGCGCCTCGCCAAGCGCGCCGGCGCGCCGACGTTGCAGAGCTTGCGCGACGCCGGCCGCACTCCGGCGGAGATACGGGCGATGGTAGGAATGTAGGACGCCGTTCCCAGAACTTGTCACAAATGCATCGCAAGCACGCGGCATCGGCATCCGCAGCCATTGTTTCGCAAACTTTTCGGCGATACTCTTCGCAACTGAAAATTGTCAGCTGCGTCGGGGGCGCACCATGACAACGTTAGCGGCTCGAGCCCTTCCTCAGGCCGCGCAGGGCGCGACGACGACTGTGGGCACCGCGCATACGATCGACTATGTCGGTCCGACCGGTACGCTCTATCTCATCTTCATCAAGAACCTTCTGCTGAGCCTCGTCACGCTCGGCATCTACCGCTTCTGGGCCAAGACGCGGCTGCGCCGGTTTCTGTGGAGCAACACGCGCCTCAACGGCGAGGCGCTCGAATACACCGGCACGGGCAAGGAGCTGTTCCTCGGCTTCCTGAAAGCCGTCCTCGTGTTGGTGCCGACATTCGGTGCGCTGGAACTGCTCGAGGTCTTCCTGGATGGCGGCCTCGCCCTGGCCTTGTGCATCTACGCCCTCAAGATCGTCCTGATCCTCGGCCTCATCTATGCCGGCACCTTCGCGGCGCGCCGGTACCGCATGAGCCGCACCACCTGGCGCGGCATCCGCTTACAGCAGCTCGGCTCAATGTGGCGGTACGCCGGCATGGCGATGATCGGCAGCGCCCTCACCGCGTTGACCTTGACGCTGTACGGGCCGTTCAACCGTGTGCGCCTCATGCGCTACGAAGCCGAGAATCTGCGCTTCGGCTCCGGCGTGTTCCGCTTCACGGGCGAAGGCCGGACGCTCTTCGCGAGCTACGCCAACTATTGGGGCATGGGTCTCGTCGCGACGATCGTCGCCATTTTCGCAACCTATTCGCGGCTCACCTTCGAAACCTCGATGCTGTGGGACATGGAGCTCTGGACCGACCCGGAACATTCTGTCGAGCTCATGAGGGCCATCATGCCGGCCGCTACCGTGCCGCTCGCCCTGCTGCTGCCGCTGCTCTTCATGCTCGGCCTCTGGTACCAAGCACGCACCCTGCGCTTCTATGCAGAGAACCTGCATCTCGAGAGCCTGTCCTTCGGGGCGCCGCGAGTCTCGGGCGGCGCCATTTTCTGGCTCCTGCTCAGTAACTTCCTGATCAAGATGCTCAGCCTCGGCCTGCTTTACCCTATCACGGTGCAGCGGACGATGCGGTTCTGGTGCAGCCGGGTCGAGCTGAACGGCCCGATCGACTTCGCGCGCATTACACAGGCGAAGCGCGGGCCGCGCACAGGCGAGGGATTGGCCGGCTTCTTCGATATCGACGCGACCTGAACCCGCATGAACTTCGTCGGCCTGTTCACCGACGGCAAGAGCGCCACGCGCCACGACGTCAATGTAAGCTTGACGCCGCACGGCCTGATGATCTCGGGTCCGACGGTGGCGCCGCTCAACTGGCCATACCGCGCACTGCGGCTCGCGGAGGCCGACGGCCGGCACGCGCCCGCCCGAATCACGCACGACGCGGATGACGACGCCCGCCTCGTGATCGCCGATCCGGATTTTATGAAAGTCCTGCTTGCGCAGGCGCCGGATCTCGATCCGCGCAAGCGCCGGCGGTGGCGCACCGCCGCCATTGTGCTCGGCTCGCTCGCCGCGATCGCCATTGTGGGCGGCACGCTCTGGTTCGGACTGCCGCTGCTGGCGAAGCCGATCGCGGCGGTCGTGCCGCAAGCCTTCCAGGACCGGCTGGGCAAGCAGGTCATTGCCTTCATCGCCGGCAACCGGAAGACCTGCGACGATGCCGCCGGAGTCCGTGCGTTGGAACGGCTGACGGACCGCCTGGAGTCCGGCCTGCAGCGGCCGCCGCCAATGACCGTCCACGTGATCGACAGTCCCATGGTCAATGCGCTCGCCGCACCGGGCGGCCATATTGTCGTGTTCGACGGGCTGTTGCAGAAAGCCGAGGGGCCCGAGGAGGTCGCCGGCGTGCTCGCGCATGAGATGGGTCACGTGGTCCATCACCACAGCATGCAGGCGCTGGTGCGGCACTACGCGCTGTCGCTGATCGCGACCGTTCTGCTCGGCAACGACAAGATGCTCGGCAGCGCCGGCGCGCTGCTGATCCAGTTCGCCTATTCGCGCGACGCCGAGGCGGAGGCGGACGCAACCGCGGTCGCCATCCTCGACGGCGCCGGCTTGCGATCCGATGGCCTTTCGCGTTTTTTCGCTCGCGTCGAGCAGGATGAAAAGAAAGACGGCGCCGCGCTGTGGCGCTATCTCAGGACACATCCGCCCACCGGCGAACGCATCGCCGCCCTCGACGGCCACGCCGCGCAGCCGAAGCGCCCTGCTGGCAGCGCTGGCGCGCCGGTCCTGTCCGAAGCCGACTGGGCCGCCCTAAAGGCGATCTGCAAGAAGGACTAGCGTGACGCGCTCACTGGGCTGGTGAGCACCACCGCTGCTCGAGCACGAATACCTCGCGCGCCACTTGTGTCTTCAGCGTTTCGGGCCGGTAGTATCGGTGGAGGATTCGGCCGTCGAGCAGATCGGGATTCTCTGCAGCGAAGGCCGACCAACAGCCGGCATCGCCGCACCGATGCAGACGCTCATTGATCAGCGAAAGAAAGGCGACCGTCACGGTCTCGTGGTAGAGGCCGGCCTTGCCGTGCCCCGCCGCGTAGCGCTGCACCATCGCCGACATGCGCGCGATCGCCTCCACGAAGCCGCCGCCGCGCAGATATATATACGCCGCGCGGACATGCGCAGCATGGTGGAATTCGCTGCTCGGGAGACTGCAGTTTTCTAGCGCCGCGATGAACTCGGCATCCGTCATGCCTTTTTCTCCTGCATGCGGTGGCTGGCGCGCGCGTCGAGATCCAGGCCGTAGATCCGCCTCAGATCGGCGATGTGGCCGAGCGTCTCCGGTCCGAACGGCGCCTTACCTTCCAAGGCATGGAGCACAATGCCCTCCAGCAGATCGCTCAGCGACATGTCCTTGTATTCGGCGAGCGCCTTCAGAACCTTCAGCAGCCGCTTTTCGATTCGGACGCCCGTCTGAACACGCGCGACGGCGATCGGCTTAGGAACTCGTATCATGCGATGTATGCGAATTGAGGGTTGGTACTTATGTACCTATGTACATCTGTTGTCAACACCCTGTCGGATGCGGCTTCGGAAGGTCAGCGCCGCAGGCCGGCGACGATGTCGAGATAGTCCGGGTGCTCAGGGTCGATCAGTCCGTGGCGCACCAGGAAATCGATGATCACCAGATTGCAGTTGAACTTGAACTCGCGCGTCTCGCTGACGATCTCGGCGACCTTGGCGATCGGCCACAGCATGAACTCGTCGATCTCGCCATCGGTGTTGCGCGGCACGAAATCGGCTGGCAGCTCGAGATCGTAGCAGAACTGCACGTCGGGCTTGAGGCCGTCCTCCGCCTCCATGCAGTATGTGATGGCGCCGACCGGCACCGCCTTACGCGCGAGCGCTTCGGGGATCGCCGCCTCCTCCTTGCATTCCTTGACCAGATTCTCGCGCAGCCCGATCCCCATCGGCTGGCCGCCCGCGACCATGTTGTCGAGCATACCCGGATAGGTGTGCTTGCCCTTGGCGCGCCGCCCGATCCACATGTGGATGCCGTCCGCCTTGCGCACATAGCCGTTCATGTGCACGCCGTAGGCGCGCACGCCGAACGCCGGAATCGCCGCGCGCTCGATCCTGGCCAGCGGCGGCGCCGAAAACGCGGTGCTCAGCGGATAGTACTCGTCGCGCCGGCCCTTGATGTTGCCCTCGGCCTCCAGCGTGCGCACGACTTTTTCGAGCGCCTCGCTGCGCGTCTTGAAATCAGCGAAGCGGTCGGATAGGCGCACGGCCTCGCGCATCACGTCAAAGGTATCGCCGAATCGCACCAACCGCTCCGCGAAGCCGTGCCGCACCCAACCAACGCGCTGGCCGGCGACGACGAACGGCCGGAAATT
>DATAAP010000392.1:0-7327 GCA_036260035.1 Alphaproteobacteria bacterium
AAGATGCGCGGGCGCCACCTCGACGCGGTAGACGGCGAAATCCTTGAAGCCCGCATACATCGCCGCGCCCGGATGGCGGGCGAGAAAGCGCGCGCAGTGGCGTGGATCGTCGGTGCGCTTCGCGCTGCCCTGCACGGAGACTCGCGGGCCGGTCAGCGGCTCGTCAAGGCCCGCCGTGCCGTCGAACAGGAGCGAGACGCGGCCGTCGGCGGCGAGATTGCGCGTGTGGTCGGCGAGCGTGGAGATCAGTAGCAGCGGGCTCGCGTCGTGGTCGAGTCCCACGAGCACCAGCGAGGCATAGGGTGCGCCGGCACCGGGCTGATCGCCGCGCATGAGAGTTGCAAGCGTCGCGCGGTCGGCTGCGCGCATCACGCCGCGCGCGATCGCGGCGGGAGATTGTCCCGTCATGAGGCTGTTCAGGCCAGGCGGCGATGCAGCCAGCCGGACAACGCGCCGAGCACGATCCAGAACACCGCCGCGGCAACCAGCGAGGCCGCGACGAACTGCGCGGCGAGTTCTGCCGGCACGCTGCCGGTTTCATGCGTGTACGGCGCACCGATGACATGCGGGGCCGCGAGCACGACCAGCCCGACCACTTTCCAGACCGCGCCCCGCGCGAACGCGAGCAGCGCCAGGCCGGCCGCACTCGCCAGCGCCGTCGCCGCCCACCACACCTGGCGATCGAGCAGGTCGGCGGCCTGCATGCCCGGCAACTCCGGCGGCAGGCCGAGCGCCGGCGCCAGCGCGAAGCAGACGAAGCCGGCCAGCCCCCACAACGCACCCGTGGCGATGTCGGGAGTCGCACCCCGCAGCACGGTCTGCCGCAGCGCCAGCGCGCCGTTCAGCAGCAGCGCGAAGCCGAATCCGGCCAGGATGTTGAACAGCGCCGTGAAGGCGATGCGCTCGGCACCGTCTTCGGGCTGCCAATCATGGTCGTGCGCCGGCGCTGCGTCGCCATGGTGGTGCGAAGCAGCGCCGCCCTGCTCGAACTGCTCCGCCGCGGCGATCAGCGGCCACAGCCGCGCACCCTGCACGAGCGTGGCAACGAGACCGGCGACGGCGCCGGCGATCAGGGCGACCAGCAGAATCCGCCGCAGCATGGCAGATCAGTGGCAGGGGAAGGCGAAGGAATGGCGCGAGTCGTGGGCCGCGTTGTGGATCACGGCGGGGCCGGCGAAGCCGACGCCGAACAGCACGAACACGCCCAGCAGGATGGCGACAACCGCAGGCAGCGAGGCCCGCGAAATTTCGGCAAAGCTCGGCTGGGCGATCTGGTGCTGGAGCATCGTTCCCTCGTGGCGTCGCATCGGATCAATTTCGCGGCAGGTCATGGGTTCTAACCCCTGCCCGGACGCCCTATAATGCATAGACGCCGGGGCAAGGGGCGTCAATCGAGGCTTGTCCGACCGCGATTGTGCCGCAATCCAACCTTATTTCGCCCTAGTATTCGCCTGATAACCGGGCCGTTTCCGGGCTGCCACCCGCCCCGGCCACGGGGTGCCGGGGTCGATCGAAAAGGAAAAGAGCTGTGCCGCAAACCATCGCCCTGGTCGATGACGACCGCAACATCCTGACCTCGGTCGCCATCGCGCTCGAGTCCGAGGGGTTTACCGTCAAGACCTTCAGCGACAGCGTCGAGGCGCTGCGCGAACTGAACAGCAATCCGCCCGACCTCGCCGTGCTCGATATAAAGATGCCGCGCATGGACGGCATGGAGCTGCTCGGCCGGCTGCGCAAGCAGAGACAGCTTCCGGTCATCTTCCTCACCTCGAAGGACGACGAGGTCGACGAGGTGCTCGGGCTCCGCATGGGTGCCGACGACTACATCACCAAGCCGTTCTCGCAGCGCCTGCTGGTCGAGCGCATTCGCGCCCTCCTGCGCCGGCAGGAGTTGCTGCGCGACAAGACCGCGACCCCGGCGGCGAGCACGGAGCCGCCGATCGTGCGCGGCGACCTGACGCTCGATCCCGCCCGCCACGTCTGCAGCTGGAAGGGCCAGGAGGTGGCGCTGACCGTGACCGAGTTCTTGCTGCTCAAGGCGTTGGCGCAGCGGCCAGGCATGGTCAAGAACCGCGACCAGCTGATGGACTCCGCCTACGGCGAGCACATCTATGTCGACGACCGCACGATCGACAGCCACATCAAGCGGCTGCGCAAGAAGTTCAAGGCCGTCGACCCGGAGTTCGCGCATATCGAGACGCTGTACGGCCTCGGCTACCGCTACCGCGACAAGTGAGCGGGAGCAAGCCGCGCCATGGCGATCCGGGCCCCGCGACGCGAGCTGATGGGACAGCGCGAGCCGCCGCCGCTCGCGCGGCACCGTGCACCGCCGCGCGAGACCAAACCCGCAACTGGCCGCGCGCCCGTCGAGGTCAAGCGCAGGCGGCGTCGCGTGTCGCCGCTGACGCGGCGCATCCTGTTCGTCAACTCCATTCCGCTGCTGCTGCTTGTGGCCGGGCTGCTCTACCTGGACGACTACCGGCGGTCGCTGATCGACGCGCAGTTTCGCGCTATGGCGACGCAGGGCGAGATGATCGCTGCGGCGATCGGCGAGGCAGCAACCGACGTGAACGACGAGGAGGTCGGCGCGCGGCTGACGATCGAGACCGCGCGAACCATCCTGCGCCGGCTGGTGGAGCCAACCAACGCGCATGCAAGGCTGTTCGCCGCGTCGGGTGAGATCGTCGCGGACAGCCGCGTGCTGGGCGTGCCCGGCGGACAGGTGGTGATCGAAGTGCTGCCGCCGCCCGGACCGCCGCCCGGGCCGCTCGCGGAGCTCGCCAACACCGTCTACGACCTCGTCGTCAACTGGCTCCCGCGCCGCACCGACCTGCCGCGCTACCGCGAGATCCTGTCGCCGCGCGTTGAGGACTACGAGGAGGCGCGCCTGGCGCTGTCAGGCGAGACGGAGGTCCGGCTGCGCGCCGGCAGCGGTTACGACGTCGTGCTATCGGTCGCCGTGCCGGTGCAGCGCTTCAAGCAGGTGCTGGGCGTGCTGATGCTCACGTCCGACAGCGCCAGTATCGACCGCGCGCTCCGTTCATTGCGCTTCGACATCCTCAAGATGTTCGTGCTCGCGCTCGGTGTCACGTTCCTGCTGTCGATCTATCTCGCTGGCACGATCGCGCGGCCGCTGCGACGGCTCGCGGTCGCCGCCGAGCGCGTGCGCCGCGGCCACGGGCTCGGCGCAGGCCGCATGGGCAGCCTGACCAGCGGCGCGCAGCCGGTCATTCCCGACATGAGCCGCCGCGGCGACGAGATCGGCGAGCTCTCCGGCGCGCTCAAGGAGATGACCGAGGCGCTCTGGCAGCGGCTCGACGCGATCGAGCGTTTCGCGGCCGACGTGTCGCACGAGATCAAGAACCCGCTCACCTCGCTGAAGAGCGCGATCGAGACGGCGTCGCGCGTCAAGGACCCGGCGCAGCAGCAGCGGCTGATGTCAATCGTTCTCGAGGACATCGCGCGCATAGACCGGCTGATCGGCGACATCTCTAGCGCCTCGCGCCTCGACGCCGAGCTGTCGCGTGCCGAGGCGCAGCCGATCGATGTCGCCTCGATGCTGCAGGCGCTGGTGGAAATGCACGCCGCGACCGTGAACGACGGCGGCCCGCGCATCGAGCTCGATGTCGGCTCGCGCGCTCTGATCGTCCCCGGCCTCGAGGACCGGCTCGGCCAGGTCTTCCGCAATATCATCGCCAATGCCGCCTCGTTCAGCCCGCCGGGCGGGACGATCCGCATCAGTGCGCGCCAGCGCAAGGATCCAGCTCGCGGCGAGACGGTGGAGATCACCTTCGACGACGAGGGCCCGGGCATTCCGGAGGACAAGCGCGAGGCGATCTTCGAGCGCTTCTACAGCGAGCGTCCGAAGGGCGAGAAGTTCGGCACCCATTCCGGGCTCGGCCTGTCGATCTCGCGGCAGATCGTCAACGCCCATGGCGGCACGATCAGCGCCGAGAACCGCCGCGATGCGAGCGGCAAGGTGCTCGGCGCCCGCTTCATCGTCCGGCTGCCAGTCGAGTGAGAGCCGCGCCGGATGTCGCGCTCCGCTGAGCCGAATCGCCAGTAGCCCTGAATGCGAAGTTTGCCGGCGCGGACCTCATCCTTTTACGAAAGCGAGGAGATCGGCATTGAGCTGGTCTTTGTGCTCGTCGGCGAGGCCGTGCGTCGCACCGCGATAGACCTTCAGCGTCGCGTTCGGCATTAGTTTTCCCAGGGCGCGGGCAGCTCCTTCGAGGCTCACCTGCCGAGCTGAGATGCGGTTATGTCGGCGGGACGCGAGACATTTCTTTCGCCTTAGCAGATGCGATGAGGCGCGGTCATGAAACGAGCGGATAGCGGCATTGGTGACACGCTCCTGAGATCCGGGAGACGCATTGGCGGGAAAGCTGCTGCACTGATCAGCGCCGGCGGCGAGAAGGCACTCGCGACGACGGTGACCATAGCGGTAACGGGCCTCGCACGCGCAGGCAAGACGGTGTTCACGACAGCGCTGGCGCACAACCTGTCGCGCGCGGCAGAGCTTCCCGACCTCCTGCCGTTCTTCAGTGCAGCCAAAGAAAGGCAGATCCTCGGAGCGGCCCTTTCCAATCGTGGACCGGAAGCGTTCCCCTTCGATGCGGCGATGAAGGCTCTGACCGGGAATCCTGCGGACTGGCCTCGCCCCACAACTGATGTCAGCGACCTTTCAATCGCCGTCGACTACGCCACGCGGAGCAAGCGCTGGCGGATGATCGCCCCGAAGACCTTCCTGACGCTCAACATCGTCGACTATCCTGGGGAGTGGCTGCTCGATCTGCTCCTGCTCAACACGTCATTCACGGACTGGTCGCGTGAGACGCTACAGCTGTGCCGACAGCCGCCGCGAGCCACATTGGCGCAGGACTGGCTCACCGCCCTCGAGGCGGCCGACGGCAATCGCCCTGCTGCCGAGGAGGATCTGGAGCGCCTCGCGGGTTTGTACACTGCATTCCTGAGACGCTGCAGCGAGGCGGGCCTGTCTTTTCTGCAGCCCGGCCGCTTCCTGGTTCCCGGCTCCCTCGCCGACCGAACGATGCTGGAGTTCTGCCCGTTTCCGGTGTCCGACGCTGGCAAGCCGTGGCGCGGTTCGCTCGCGGCCGCTCTCGAGGCGCGCTATGAGCGCTATCGCCGCGAGGTCGTGCGACCGTTCTATCGCCGTTACTTCTCGCGCTTCACCCGGCAAGTGGTGCTCGTCGATCTCCTCACGGCACTCGACCGCGGCTCTGAAGGCTGGAGCGACCTGCAGCTGGCGCTGACCCGGATCGTCGACAACTTCCACACCGAGCGTAAGCGGGTGATCAACCGCCTGCCCCTGATCGGCACACGGACCGACAAGCTGCTGTTCGCCTGCACCAAAGCCGACCACATCACGCGGAACAACCACAGCAACCTGCGCGCCCTCCTGCGGAGCACGGTCGAACCGTCCGCCGTCATGGTGATGGAGGGAGGTGCTACGGTCGGCTACGAGATCGTCTCGGCCGTGAAAAGCACCAAGAACGTGCAGAAGCGACAGGATGGTCGAACGCTCCACTATATCCGCGGCGTTCCGCTCGGCTCGACGGTCGCGCAGGACTGGGATCCCGGCGACATACCGGACGAGCCTCCGCGGGCCGAGAATTGGCCCGAGATCCGCATCACCGGCTTCAGGCCGCCGCAATCGTTCGACGCTTCGGTTGCGGGCTTCCGCAGCATCAATCTCGATCGCGCTCTCGAGTTCCTGATCGGAGACCTCTTCAAATGAAACGGCAGCTCGGCGGTCACCCGGTCGACGAGACCCTCACGCCTGTCGAGGATCTCGAACTGGCCCCTCCGGCGCCGAGCGGAGGCCCCCCGGAACAGCCGCAGGCGGCACTAGTCCCGCTCGCGGATCGCGCGCCGCCGCGGCGATGGTCGCCGGCGCGCTGGTTCTGGCTGTCGCTTGCGTCGTTCGTGGGCGGCGCCCTTGTCGTCGAGGCGGTGGACTTCGTGGCGGGCATGTTCGTGCGCGACCGCGTGCTCGGAACCATCTTCTCGGTCCTGCTCGGCATGACCCTGGCAAGCGCAATCTGCTGGGCGCTGGTCGAAACGCGCCGCATACGCCGGCTTCGCGCCGTCGAGCCGCTGCGCGAAGAAGGGCTGCGGCTGAGCCGCAGCGAAGACTACGAGGGCGCTTTGCCTTGGATCGATCGCGCCGCCGCAGCGCTTGGTGACGACGGGGGCCGTAAGGCGCTCATCGAAAAGGCGCGCGACCGGATTCTCGACACGCATACCGATGCCAGCGCCATGCTCATCTTCCACGACACCGTCTTGGTGCCGCTGGACGAGCGCGCTTATGCGGCGATCGCGCGCGCGGCGCGCGGCGCGGCGCTAGGGGTCTCGGTTAGTCCGCTCGCCCTGCTCGATGCCGCCCTGATCCTGTGGCGGAGCATCAGGATGGTCCGGGAGATCGCGGAGATCTATGGCCTGCGGCCAGGGCTCGCAGGTTCGATGGTGCTCATGCGCCACCTGCTCATGAGCGGGCTCTATGCCGTGGGCGTCGATGTCCTGGGCAACGTCTGGATCGAGCATCTTGGCGGCAGGATCACATCTTTTGTCTCAACACGGCTGGCGGAAGGCGTCGTCGCTGCCGTGCGCGTCGGCCGTCTCGGCCTGCTTGCCATGGAAGCTTGCCGGCCGTTGCCGTTTACCGACCGCGATCGCCCCGGCCTCATGAGGCTGCGTGAGCAGATCGTGAAGTGGGAAGAGTGAGTCATCAGATCTCGCGGCCTCGGCTGAGCAGCCCGGCGAACGGCTCGCGCAACCCGTGAGGAATGTTCGCCCAACCGGACGCCAGCAGCCGATGCATGGCCTTGCCGTCTGTTCATGACAGCAAAAATGGCGCTGACGCAACTAAAGCGCGCGCTGCGCTCCAGCAGCAATCGTGGGCGGTGAGTCGCGTTTTACACAAAGCCGTTCCAAGTATTGGGAAATCTTACACAAGTATTAATCCGAAGACGCCGCCGGGACCGGCCTTCTCCCGCTAAGCCTCTGGAAAATATGTCTTCGGCGCACTTGGCCCGAGCTTTGCTTTTCATCTCTCCCGGGCGGTTTGCGTGCCGCATCGCCGCGGCGACTTGTCAGACAGAAATGAGGGGTGGAGTGATGACCAGAAATGCAATGAGAACAGGTCTCCTAACGGGAGCCCTATTGGCCGGGACGGCCCTGACGACATCGGTCGCGGAAGCGTCCCATTTCCGCGGTGCGGCATTGGTGCCGACTGTCAGCTCGACGGGCCTGCTGACCATCCAGGCGACAACGTTCTGGCGCAAGGGCGCCGCCGACGTACTCGGTG
>DATAAP010000393.1:0-6830 GCA_036260035.1 Alphaproteobacteria bacterium
CGACCAGGTCACCGGGCAGGCAGAAGTGGAAGATCTGGCGGCCGCCATCGATCGCTGTGAAGCGGTACGCCCAACCCTGGAACAGCGTGTAGAAGGCGGTCTGCTTCGCATCGCGGCGGATCAGAGTCCTCCCCGCCGGTACATGGAGATCATCTTTTTTAAAACGGCCGATCGCGGCGATATCGGCAGCCGACGCTGTCTTGAAAATCCCGCTCTGCCGCCACGGGTCCGTATCGCCCGATACAGACCCGCCGCGTGTGTCCTGCACTGTCAACTCCTCAACTGCCCTGCACCTGAAACGACAACAATCCAAAGGTGTGGGTCAACCGGCGCGGCTTGATCCAAGTTAAAGTCGCGTTCGATTTTCAATTCAGTTTTCACTCGATACCAGTCCGCTGTGCCGGGAATGGCTGCAGTGCCCTTGGACGGAACCCGCGAGCTGGCAACGATCGTGCTTGAGTCGTCGCCGCTCTTTACAAATTGGACAACTGGCCGACTCGGCGCCGCTTTGCGTAGAGTCCAGCCGAACATGGCCGCCGCACTGATCTATCACATCTGCAAGCGCACGGAATGGGAGGCCGCGCGCGGCTGCTATGCTGGCTCGTCACAGGACGCCGCCGACGGATTCATACACTTCTCGACCGCGGAGCAAGTGGTCGCGAGCGCTGCAAAGCACCGAGCGGGGCAGCGCGATCTCGTCATACTCGAGGTCGATGCGATGGCACTCGGATCGGCGCTGCGATGGGAGCCATCGCGCAGCGGTCAGCTTTTTCCCCACCTCTATGGCGCTCTTCCGGTCGAAGCGGTCCTGCGCGTAGCGGCGCTCGCGATCGGCGAAGATGGACGCCACGTTTTTCCGTGGGGCCTGCAGTGAGCGGCTGGTACGATTTTATCGGGCCTTTCCTGCGGTTGGTCGCCCCCGAGACGGCGCATCGCCTGGCGATCCACGCACTGCGCGCGGGCATCGTGCCGCGGCCGCGACTGAGCGACGACTCGATTCTTCATCAGCAGCTCTGGGGATTGCGTTTCGACAATCCGGTCGGATTGGCAGCGGGTTTTGACAAGCATGCGGAGGTGCCGGACGCGCTGCTCGACCAGGGTTTTGGTTTCGTCGAGATCGGCGGCGTGACGCCGCGCCCGCAACCGGGCAATCCGCGCCCGCGTCTTTTCCGCCTAGCGGAAGATGCGGCCATCATCAACCGCATGGGGTTCAACAGCGAAGGACTCGATGTCGTGCGCGCGCGCCTCGCCGCGCGCGCACGACGCGGCATCGTCGGCGTCAACCTCGGCAAGAACAAGGAGCAGACGGATGCGGCGGCGGACTACGCCGCCGGCGCAATCGCCTTCGCGCCGCATGCCGACTTCCTGGTCATCAATGTGTCATCGCCGAACACACCGGGGCTGCGCGCCTTGCAGAGCCGGGCCGCCCTCGAAGAGGTTGTCGGCCGCGTCCACGCCGCTTTGGCGGCACTCCCCGTCCGACCGCCTTTGCTACTCAAGGTCGCGCCGGACCTCACCGAGGACGACCGCCGGGATATAGCGGAAGTCGCACTCACGAGTGGGCTCGACGGACTGATCGTGTCGAACACGACCTTGGCGCGGCCCGAGTCCCTGCGAAGCCGCCACCGCCACGAGGCCGGCGGGCTGTCCGGCCGGCCGCTGTTCGGCCCATCGACCGCGCTTCTGGCAGAATTCTACCGCCTGACCGGAGGCAAGCTGCCGCTGGTTGGCGTCGGCGGCATTGCTAGCGGCCGCGACGCCTATCGCAAGGTCCGCGCGGGGGCCTCGCTGGTGCAGCTCTATACCGCGCTGGTCTTCCATGGGCCCGGGCTGGTTGCCGCGATCCGGCGCGACCTGGCCGCCGCACTCCGCGCCGACGGCTTGCGCAGCCTCGGCGAGGCGGTCGGCGCGGACCATCGCTAGCGGGGCTGTTAAGCTCCGTTAACCATACGTCAAGGGCCGGCAACTACGATCCGGGCGCCGGATTCCCTGGAACCCTCGTCCCGTATGCCGATTCTCAATCACCTCGTCATCCTCACGTCTTATGCGCTAGTCGCCGGTGCTGTCGGCGCCACGCTGCCGCACCATATCGAGGCGATCGACCGGCTGCTGGCGGCCGAGCTCGGCTTCGCCTTCCTGTTTGCATGCCTCTTCGCCCATTTCGCGATCACCCGGTTCGCGCGCGACCGCGCCCTAGCCAACGAGTTCGCGCTGCTCAAGCTGAACAATGAGGAGACGCGCGCCGAGCTCGTCCGCGCCCGCGAAGAGGCGCGCCGCGTCCTGGAGTCGATCGACAACGCCATCCGCGCCCGGCAGGGCCACATCACGGATATCGAGACCGTGATGACCGAGGTGAAAGTGCTTCAGGACCTGGTCGAGCAGCTTTCGCAGGGGCGGGAGATGCCGGTCGCACGGCCGACCAAAATAGCCGCTGAGGGCGGTGCGCGCGCCGCGCGGCCGGCGGCACCGGCGACGCCGCGCGTTATGACCGGCGCCGATGACGCCACCCTGCTCGAGATCGTGCGCGAGGGCCTGCGCAACAACCGCGTCGACCTCTTCGTGCAGCCGATCGTCAGCCTGCCGCAGCGCAAGCACCGCCACTACGAGTGCTTCTCGCGCATCCGCGCCGCCGACGGCTCGATGGTGACGCCGGAGCAGTATCTGGCCATCGCCGAGCGCGAGGGCCTGATCGGTGCCATTGATAACATGCTGCTGTTCCGCAGCCTGCAGCTCGTGCGCAAGATCCAGAAGCGCGAGAATGTCGGTCTGTTCCTGAATATCTCCGAGCACACGCTGGCCGATGCTGATTTCTTCCGCGAGTTTGTCGCCTTCCTCGCCGGCAATCGCGAGCTGTCGCCACGATTGGTCTTCGAGTTCGCCCAAGCCCATGTCGAGCGGCACGGTGCCTCGGTGATGCTGGAGCTGGAGCGCCTTGCGCGGCTCGGCTTCCGCTTCTCGATGGACCAGGTCACGCACCTCAACCTCGACCTCGATGCGCTCGGCGCGCGGCACTTCCGTTTCATCAAGCTAGACGCGGCGAAGCTGCTCGAGCACACGCGCTCTGAGACGGAGCGGCTCGACATGCGCGCCTTCAAGCGCGCGCTCGACCGCAACGGCATCGACCTGATCGTCGAGAAGATCGAGACCGAGCCGATGGTCCTCGAGCTGCTCGATCTGCCGGTCGACTACGGCCAGGGCTTCCTGTTCGGCGAGCCGCGCCAGGCGAAAGACGGATAGACTCTTCCCTTGCCGGCGCGATCGTGACAGAAAGCGCCGCCATGAACGCATCCGCACGCATCGCGGCACCGCCAGTCATCGCGGGCCTGCGCGACATCGCCGACCGCTACGACGCCTACATCCTCGATCTGTGGGGGTGCGTCCATAACGGTATTGCGCCGTTTCCCCGCGCCAAGGACGCGCTCAAACAACTCAAGGACTCGGGCAAGCGCGTGCTGCTGCTGTCGAATGCGCCGCGCCGCGCCAGCGTCATCGTCGAGCAGCTGGCGCGCATCCACGGCATCGGCGGCGATCTCTACGATGCGGTGCTGACCTCTGGGGAGGTGGCCTGGCAGGCGCTGCAGCGGCCCGACGACGCGGAGCATGCGACGCTCGGAACCCGTGCGCTGCATATCGGGCCGGAGCGCGACCTTGGCATGTTCGAGGGCAGCGGCATCGTGCGCGTGACCGATCCCGCTGGCGCCGACTTCATCCTGGCCACCGGCCCGAACACTGACGATCTCGACGTCGCGGCGCATGAGAGCCTGCTGCGGGATTCGCTCGCGCGCAAGCTGCCGCTGGTCTGCGCCAACCCCGATCTCGAGGTGATCCGCGGCGAGACGCGCCTGGTCTGCGCCGGTGCGATCGCGCAGCGCTACGCCGATCTCGGCGGAGAGGTGATCTATCACGGCAAGCCGCATGCGGTGACCTATCGCGTGGCGCTGGAGACGCTCGGATCGCCCGATCCCGCGCGCGTGCTGTGCGTCGGCGACGGTCTGCGCACCGACATCCTCGGCGCCAACCGTGCCGGTCTTGCCAGCGCCTTCATCCCCGGCGGCATCCACGATGCCGATCTCGGCATCCGCATGGGCGAGACGCCCGATCCGGCGCGGGTCGCCGCCTTGCTCGCGCGCTTCGGCGCATCGGCGACCTACGTCCTGCCGGGGCTCAAGTGGTAATCTAGGCGCCGCGGCCGCGAGGTCAGATTAATGATCGCTGCCGTGCAGGATTTGGCTACCGATGCCCGTGTCGTAGCCCATGCCGGTCGCGGTGATGACGCAGGCCATCGGGAACATCGATTTGATCAGGCCCTTGCGCTCCAGCGCCACCCAGGCGGCGGGATTCTGGAGGCCGGTCGCATCGCGCGCGAGCACGACATAGGGCCCGAGATGGAAGTGGTCGCCATGCGGCTGCGGCAGGTTGTTGACCATCACGGAGCCGGGCTCGTCGGCCGGCGTGCTATGCCCTGGCAGCTTCGCGAGCGCCTGCAGAAGCGTGAGCGTGCGGAGCTGCAGCGGGTTGAGATTGAGCGGGTTGTTCTTTTTCGGCATGCGCGGCAATCTAGCTGCGGCCCTGAGGCCGCGCCAGCCTCATCGCCCGGGCAGGACCAGGATCTGCGGCTGCCGCGGCAGGCTCTCGCGCGAGACCATGACGTTCGGCATGGCGCTGATCTCGACCGCGTAGTCCATCTTAGTGCCTGCACCCTTGAGCGTGCTGAGGAAGCGCTCGAGGCCTCCCATCGAGAAATAGTGCATAGGGATGATCAGCGGGGCGCGGATCTGCTCGATCACCTCGATCATGCCTTCGATGTTGAGGGTATAGCTGCCGTCGACCGGCACCATCAGCACGTCGATCTCGCCCAGTGCTGTTAGATGCTC
Organism: Alphaproteobacteria bacterium; assembly: GCA_036260035.1. GTDB lineage: Bacteria > Pseudomonadota > Alphaproteobacteria > CACIAM-22H2 > CACIAM-22H2 > DATAAP01. Next base: position 4,875 of record DATAAP010000393.1, read on the forward strand.
GCGCGTCAAGCGATGGTGCAGGTGGCCGAGATGGGCGATGCAGAGGTTGGCCGTCTCGAACACAAAGATCGAGTTGCCATTGTAGCGCGTGCGGTCGAAGTCGCGGACATTGGTCGGCACGTTGCGCACCTGGACGTCGAGATAGGAGAGGTCGTGCTCGACCGGCCCTTTCTCATTGCCCCAGCCCTGCAGCGCATGCCGCACGCCGGGCTCGACGGCGAGGCTGTAATGCGTCGAGTGCGCGTTGTTCATCGTCACGATGTCGGGTGTCAGCGGCGCGCGGATATAGTCGTTATAGTCGGTGACGATCTTCACGCCGGCCGCGCTCTCGATCAGGAAGCTGGAATGGCCAACGAAGGTGATGCCGACATGGCCGGGCGGCACCGTGCCGAAGCCGAACGCCGCCGGCCAAAGCGCTGGCCGCGCATCGGCGACGTTCTTAAGGCAGGCCGCGTCGGCAGCGCCGCTGGCGATCAGCATTAGGGCGGCAAGAAGGGGGCGGCACCAGGCCAAGCGCATCGGGCGACTCCTTGCTTCTGCCGGAATTGTACGCGGAGTGCCCACCAGCGGCCAGTCGCTACGAGAAGGTCCCCTTCGAGAGGCCGAATCTCAACTTCCCGGTTCCGGTCCCAGATCCAATTTGTCACCGAAAAATCCCGTTGGCTTCAGGCAGATTGCCTGGCCCCGCGAGGTTGCTGGCAGCAACCGCGACGGCATTGTCAGCTGCAGTGGATGCAATCAGGGGGTTTTATGAACCGGCGTTTCATGGTTGTCGTCGGGCTGGCGCTTGGCATGGCGCTCGGCACATCGGAATTCGCGCCCGCGTTTGCGGATCCGCCGCCATGGGCTCCCGCCCATGGTCACCGCGCTAAGCACAAACACAAGCACAACGACGATGCCTATGTTGCCTATGCCGTTCCGTACGGAATCGATCACGGGAATTGCGATCGCGGCATCGTGTCGTCGGAAGTGGTGGGCGGCGTGATCGGCGGTGCCGTCGGCGGCGTGGCAGGGGCGCAGTTTGGCAAGGGCAGAGGCAAGACGGCGACAACGATCGGCGGCACCATCATCGGCGTCCTGGTCGGCGCCTCAATCGGCCGCAGCATGGACGAGGTGGACCAGAACTGCGTCGGCCGCATCCTCGAATATGCGCCGGACCGCCGGCATGTGCGGTGGGCGGGCGAGCGCGGCGAGGAGTACGCCGTCGTGCCGCTGCGGACCTTCCAGGCCGAGGGAATGTACTGCCGCGAGTACCAGGCCGCCGCCACGATCAGTGGCCAAGTGCGGCACGTCTACGGCACGGCGTGCCGGCAGCCCGACGGGGCATGGAAGATCGTTAACTGACGGGCGGTTAGCGGCCCTGGGGCCGGTCGCCAACGCGAGCATCTCCATCTACGCTATCATTGCGGCGGGCATCCGGCCGACGCGGCCGCGCGTAGCGCGCGATGAAGGAGATCACGCCGGGCGATGGGTACCGCGCATTTGCATCACTGGACCTGGCGCTTCGAGCAGCCGCCGGCGGCGATCTGGCCGGCGCTGGCCGACACTGCGCGATTCAACGACGCCGCCGGCCTGCCCAAGCACCGGATCACCGAGCTGCCGCAGGCCGACGGCACGGTGCAGTACAGCGCCTCGGCGAAGGTCGGTCCGTTCGCGCTGGCCTGGCGCGAGCTGCCGGTGGAATGGGTCACCAACCAGCGCTTCCGCCATGTGCGCCTGTTCGAACGCGGGCCGCTGAAAACGCTGATCGCCACATTGGCGCTGACGCCGGAGGGCGGCGGCTGCCGCGCCGACTACACGCTGGAGGCGGAGCCCGCCAATTTCGCCGGCCGCGCGCTACTGGCGCTCGGCTTCTTCCGCTCGGCCCGGCAGACCTTCGAGCGGCTCGTGACTCAGGTGAAAGAGTACGCAGCCGGCAGTCGCGCGGAGCCGTTCGAGTATAAGGCCGTCGCGCTC
>DATAAP010000394.1:0-7961 GCA_036260035.1 Alphaproteobacteria bacterium
CCGGGTCACGTGCTCGGCAAGCCGTGGCTCTATCTGCCGGGCAAGGAGGACGGCAACGGCGTGATCGCCGGCACGACGAACCACATTGCACCGGTGGACTGGACGCAGCTCGTCGTCGAGAACAGCAGGATCGTCGACATCCGCGAGGGCGGCGAGTTCGGCGCGAAGCTGCGCAAGCTGAAGGCCGAGACGGACCACCTCCAGTATCCGGGCTTCCCCGGCAAGGGGCTGATGTACTGGTGGGAGGCCTCGATCGGCACCAACCCGCACATCCACCGCCCGCGCAAAGGCTTCCCGTCGGGCTGGATCAACTGCCTGTACGAGCGCGTGCGCTCCGGTGTGATCCATATCGGCTTCGGCACCATCATCTCGTCGATGGACGAGCGGCGCGCGGCGAAGCAGGGGCTGCAGGTCGGCCACTGGCACCTGCATCTCTACTTCCCGACCGTGACGCTGACACGCGAGGGCGATAACGAGACGCTGATCCAGGACGGACGTCTGCTGGCGCTCGACGACCCCGAGATCCGCAAGATGGCCGCGAAGCACGGCGACCCCGATCTCTGGCTCTCCGAGTCATGGATCCCGGCCGTGCCGGGGCTAAACGTGCGCGGCGACTACTGGCGCCACTATGCGCGCGATCCGCTGGCCTGGGTGAAGGCGGAGCTGAACATCTGCCGCAACTGGCACCACCTGTTCATGTCGATGGTCGGCGCCGACCCGAAGTTCTGCTACGACAACGTCGGATTCTGGATGACCGGCGGCGGCGTCACCGACCTGTCGGCGAGCAACGCGCACGTGCTCAAGCACGAGGGCCACGTGCACCACGGCGGCTGCTGCGGCTGAGCAGCCGCGGACCTACCCCAGTGGCTTAGGGCGGCCCCGGGACACCTCTGGAGAGATGTCCTTAAGAGCCATCGCGCTCAACACGGCAGCGTGGCGGGCGTGGATGACGTGACGGCTCCCGGACGGCGCGCACCGTCAAGCTTGACGCTATCTCACCCACGCCCATCGACTAGCTCACGGCAACCGAGCTGGCCGGCCTGCCAGAAGAATGGAGTATGGCAGCGCGCTACGCCGGGCGGATATAGGAGGCGCTGGATCTGCCGCGGGAGATGCGGCCGAAGCTGGCGGTGGTCGATATCAACCTCGCCGGCGGTTCGAGGGCCTCGAGCTGGCGCGCGAGCTGCAGGTGCTCTACGGACCGCACGAAGCCTCACTATAGCGCTATACGGCGAAGCTGCCGTCTTCGCAGGAACGCGGCCGCTATTGGGCCGTTCGGAGTCCGGCCATGACGCCGCTCAAGGAAAAGGTGAAGAAGGCGCTCGAGGAAACGCGCATCCTCGTGCTGGGCTCGCAGATCTTGCTGGGCTTCAAGTTCCACAGCAGCTTCCATCCCGGCTTCGAGAAGCTGGCACCGCACGGGCATTGGCTGATGGCGCTGTCGCTCGTGGCACTGCTCGTCACCTTTGCCTTGCTGCTGCTTCCCACGCCCTTCCACCGACTCGTCGAGGGCGGCAATGACACGCCGCAGATGCATCGCGCCACAAGCCTGGTCGCCACGCTCGCCCTGGTGCCGTTCGCGGCGGCGCTGGCCCTCGATTTCGGCGTGGCGATCGAGACGGCGTTCGGCGCATTGGCAGGACTCGCAACCGGTATTGCCATGGGCGTGCTCGCACTCTTCCTGTGGTATGGCGTCGAGTTCATGCTGAAACGCGAAGGAGCGAAGCCGATGCGAAACGAGCAATCGGACGAGAAGACCTCGCTGAAGGACAAGATCTCCCACGTGCTGGTGGAAGCGCGCATCATCCTGCCCGGCGCGCAGGCGATGCTCGGCTTCCAGCTCGCGGCGTATTTCACGGAGGCGTTCGAGAAGCTATCGATGTCCTCGCGGCTCGTGCATACGGCAAGCGTCCTGTGCATCGGCCTGACCGTCCTACTGCTGATGATGCCGGCCGCCTATCACCGCATTGTCGATGGCGGCGAGGACACGCCCGATTTCGATCGCTTCGCCAGCCGCGTCGTCCTCGGCGCCCTCGTGCCGCTGTCGCTGGGGCTCGGCGGAGAAGCCTATGTCTTCTTCATCCGCGCCTTCCACGACCAAGCGCTCGCCGCGGCCGCGGGCGCTGTTACGATCGTCCTGCTCCTTGCCGCGTGGTTCCTGGTGCCGGTCGCGGTCCGCGCAGCCCGCCACACGCGGGCACTGCCGCAAACATCGGCGGGCGAATAGCCGCCCTGTTGCTGCCCTGTTCGCCGCCGTGTAAGAGGATCGTCAGACCACTGACTATACGGGGAACATCGCGGCATGCGGCTGGTGACTTTTCGCGCGAATGGCGGGACGCGGGTTGGGATGCTCGACATCGCGTCGCAGACGGTGATCGACCTGTCGGCCGCGGCACCCGGCCTGCCGCGCGATATCCGCGAGCTGATCGCGTTGGGGGATGCAGGCCTCGCCAAGGTGAAAGCGGCGGTTGCCGCAAAGCAGGGCGGCACGCCGCTGGCGCAGCTCCAACTGCTGGCGCCCATCCCGCGCCCGGCGCGCAACATCTTCTGCGTCGGCAAGAATTATCACGAGCACGCGCGGGAGTTTCACGGCAGCGGGTTCGATGCCTCAGCCGGCAAGGATGCGGTCCCCGACGTGCCGATCATCTTCACCAAGCCACCCTCCTGCGTGATCGGGCCCGGCATGCCGATCCCCGCCCATCTCGATCCGACGCAGTCGGTCGATTACGAGAATGAGCTGGTCGTGGTCATTGGCAAGGGCGGCCGCGGCATCCCCAAGGCGCGCGCCTTCGAGCATGTCTACGGCTACACCATCGCCAACGACGTCACCGCGCGCACGCTGCAGCAGCGCCACCGGCAGTGGTTCATCGGCAAGAGCATCGACGGGTTCTGCCCGATGGGACCGGTGCTGCTGACGGCGGACGAGGTGCCGGACGTCGGCAAGATGCACCTGGTGACGCGCGTCAACGGCGAGCTGCGCCAGGACGCGAAGGTGGCCGATCTCATCTTTGACATCCCGACCCTGATCGAGACGATCTCCGCGGGCATCACGCTCGAGCCCGGCGACCTGATCGCGACGGGCACGCCATCCGGCGTCGGGATCGGTTTCAAGCCGCCGAAATACCTGAAGAAGGGCGACGTGGTCTCGTGCGCGATCGAGCCGATCGGTGAGCTGGTCAACCCGGTCGGGTGAGGCGCGACGACGGTGTAAGGTAGCGGAGAAAGAAGACAGTGGAGGAAGCGATGAAAAGACTTGCAGGTGCCTGCATCGCGCTCGTCGCGTTGGTCGCATCGACAGCCGCGGCGCAGGATTATCCGTCGCGGCCGATCACCATGATCGTGCCGTTCCCGCCGGGCGGAGTCGCCGACCAGAGCGGGCGGCCGGTGGCCGCGGCGATGGAGAAAATCCTGAAGCAGCCGGTCGTGGTGCAGAACCGGCCGGGCGCGGGCGGCGCGGTCGGCATGGCCGCCGCCGCGAATGCGCGCCCAGACGGTTACACGATCCTGATGGCGCTCTCGAGCATCTCGATCATTCCAGAGGCCGACAAGCTTTTCGGGCGGCCGCCGGCTTACCAGATGAAGCAGCTTGCCCCGGTGGCGCTGGTCACAGCGGATCCGACCGTGCTGGTCGTACCGGCCGACAGCCCATGGAAGACCGTAAGGGACTTCGTCGAGGACGCGAAGAAGCGGCCGGGCGAGATATCGTTCTCCTCCTCGGGCGTGTATGGCACCTTGCACATGGCGATGGAGATCTTCGCCAACGCCTCCGGCATCAAGCTCAAGCACGTGCCCTTCAACGGCGGCGGCCCTGCGCTGACGGCACTGCTCGGCAACCACGTGCAGTCGCTCGCCTCGGGACCGGGGCCGGTGATCCCGCAGATCCAGGCCGGCAAGCTGAGGGCGCTCGCGACCTGGGGCGAGAAGCGGCTGGACGCCATGCCCGACGTGCCGACCTTCCAGGAACTCGGTTACAAGGACGTAATGTTCTACATCTGGTCGGGCGTGTTCGCGCCGGCGGGGACCCCGGAACCGGTGATGAAGGTGCTGCGCGACGCGATGCGCAAGGTCGTCGCAGATCCTGAGTTCAAGGCGGCGATGGACAAGCTGCAGACGCCGGTTGCCTATCTCGACGCCCCCGATTTCCAGAAATTCTGGGACAAGGACGCGGCAATGTTGGCTGCAGCGGTGCAGAAGGTCGGCAAGGTGGAGGAGAAGTAGAGCTGTCTCCGACGATACCCGCGCAAGCCGACAGCATTCCCTCTTCCCCACATCCGTGGGGGAGAGGGTTTCTTGTTAAGGCGCGGGGGATAGATGACTGAACAGCGATCGCTCCTGACCCGCGAGCGCGTTGCCGGCATCGTGCTCGTGCTGGCGGCGGCTGCGATCGCGTGGGAGTCGCGCGTGCTGCCGCTGGGCACGTGGCGCAATCCCGGTGCCGCATACATGCCGCTGCTCACCGCGGTGGTGCTTGGGCTGACGGGGATCGTTATCGCACTGCGCGGCGGCGGACCGACGCTGCAAGCGCTGGCGTGGCCCGAGGCACGGCACGCGGCCCTGCTGCTCGCAGCCTGCGCGTTCGCGGCATGGGCGCTGGAGCGCCTCGGCTATCGCCTGACCACCGCGATCATGGCCCTGTTCTTCCTCGCCGTGCTCGAACGCAGGAACCCGATCGCGGCGGTGATCGTCGCCCTGGCGCTCTCGTTCGGGTCCTTCTACCTGTTCTCCGAACTCTTGCGCGTGCCGCTGCCGCGGGGGCCGTGGAACCTTTGAGCGATGGCTGAGACGCTGCAGAACCTGGCGCTCGGCTTTTCCGTAGCGCTGACGCCGGACATCCTGCTCTTCGCGGTGATCGGCTGCGTCATCGGCACGCTCGTCGGCATGCTGCCGGGCGTGGGGCCGCTCGCCGGCATCAGCCTGCTGCTGCCGGCGACGTTCGGCCTGCAGCCGACCACCGCGATCGTGCTGCTGGCCGGCATCTATTACGGCGCGATGTATGGCGGCTCGACCACTTCGATCCTGATGCGCATTCCGGGCGAGGCCGCCTCGGTGATGACCTGCATCGACGGCTACGCGATGACGCAGAAGGGCCGCGCCGGCCCGGCGCTGGCGGTCGCGGCGTTCGGCTCGTTTATCGCCGGCACGCTCAGCATTGTCGGGCTGATGCTGCTGGCGCCGCCGCTCGCAGCGCTCGCCCTGCGCTTCGGCCCGCCGGAGTATTTCGGGCTGCTGACCTTAGGCCTGCTGGTGCTCGCCTTCCTGTCCGGCGGCTCGATGGCGAAGGCGCTAGCGATGGCAGCTTTGGGCCTCTTCCTCGGCACGATCGGCATCGACCTGATGAGCGGCTTCTTTCGCTTCCAGTACGGGCTGGTCGAACTCGGCGACGGCATCGGCATCGTCCCGGTCGCGGTCGGGCTGTTCGGCATCTCCGAAATCCTGTTGACGGCCGGCCAGGCGAAGCCGCCGGAGGTGCAGAAGCCCCGGCTCAAGGACCTGCTGCCCTCGCGCGAGGAAATGGGCCAGGCGCTGGGGCCGGTCGGGCGCGGCACCGTGCTCGGCTTCGTGATCGGCATCGTGCCGGGCTCGGCGCACATCATCTCTTCCTTCGTGTCCTATGCCCTGGAGCGACGCCTCTCCAAAGAGCCCGAGCGTTTCGGCAAGGGTGCCGTCGAAGGCGTTGCCGGTCCCGAGTCAGCCAACAATGCTGCGGCATGCGGCGCCTTCGTGCCGATGCTCGCCCTGGGCGTGCCGTCGGGGCCGATCCCGGCGGTGATGCTCGCGGCACTGATGGTGCACGGCATCGCCCCCGGGCCGCTGCTGATGGAGCAGCAGCCGGCGCTGTTCTGGGGATTCATCGCGAGCATGTATGTCGGCAACCTCGTGCTGCTGGTCCTCAACCTGCCGCTGGTCGGGCTGTTCGTGAACCTGCTGCGGATCCCCTATGCCTATCTCTATCCGGCGATCCTGGTCTTCTGCGTGCTCGGGGTCTATTCGGTGAACGGGAGCGTCGTCGACGTCTGGATCATGACCGCGATGGGCGCACTCGGATACCTGCTGCGCAAGTTCGATTTCGAGGTGGCGCCGATCGTGCTCGGCCTCGTGCTGTCGCCGCTGCTGGAGACGGCGCTGCGGCAGTCGCTGGCGATGTCCTCGGGCAACTACGCGATCTTCGTGACGCGGCCGATCGCTGCGGCGATGCTGGGTATTGCCGTCATCCTGTTCCTGCTAAGCTTGCTACCATCAGTTTTGCGCGGCGACTGGCGCCGCAGAGTCGGATTGGGTGAGCCGGCGGGGTGAGGTTATCGGCATTGCGCTGGGCAGCGGCACCCCACAAATGGCACAATGAGGCACGATTATCGCAACCGCGGCGCGCCTCAGGTTAACCAATCCATGTTCGGCTTTCGCAAACAGTCTTCGGAATCGCTCATCGGCCAGTTATATCAGCCGATCTCTCCCACCTTCACCGGCCGCGACATGCCGGTATGGCGTGTCCACAGCATCACCGGCGTCAGCGGCGTCGAGCACGCACGGCTAGTGGGCCGCGACCATCCCAACGAAACGCGCATCGTCGCCATCAAGGTCCTGACCGACCCGAAGCGCTACCGCCGGGTCGGCTGAATTCCTGCCGTCGTGAACCGGCTGCCCGCTGGTTCGTTGATGCTGGGTGAGCCGCCGCACCGCCCGCCCGTTCTGGGCCGATGACCTTCCCGCTTACCCCGGACCTGCAGGCAACATCCCTCTGGACGGTACGCCGGATGGTGTCGTTGCTCTGACGCTTCTGCACTGGCGTGAAGCGCTGCGTAGTCGGCCGCTCGTCTATGTTGCCCGCAGCGATGCCCGGGCTGAACGGATCGCGCGCACCCTTTCTGCTTTCGGCGATAGGGCAGTGTTTCTGCCGGGTTGGGACTGTCAGCCCTACGACCGCGTATCGCCCTCCCGTGGGGCGATGGGGATGCGGATTGCGGCGCTCCACGCCCTGCAGGAGCCGGCCGGCCGCGTCGTGGTCACGACGGCCCGAGCGGCGATGCAACGCCTGCCGTCGCGCGCCGAGCAACTGCAGCAGGGCATGATCATAGCCCCCGGGCGGGCGCTTGATGAATCCGCCCTTCGCACTTTCCTCCGAGGCAGGGGGTATGTGCTGGACGATCGTGTCGACGAGCCAGGCGAAGCCGCCTTCCACGGCCGCACCATAGACATCTTTCCGGGCAATGCGGAGTTCCCGGTCCGAATTGAATGCGAGGACGGGCTTGTCAAGGAGCTGCGCTGCTACGATCCGGTGCTTCAGCGTACCCTTGCGTCGTTGGAGCAGCTCGATCTGCTACCGACGGACGAGGCGCTGGCCGCAACGCCGGCGCTTTCCGGTGAACTGCGCGAGGCGCTGTGGGACAGCGAGCGGGGTACCCTGCGGTTGGGGGCGAGCCATTGGCTGCCGCTGTTCTACAGGCATAGGCTGGCGACACTGTTCGAAATCGCCGGCGACGTCGCTGTGCTCATCGACGCCGAGGTTCCAGCACAGGTTGACGAGCATGACCGACGCATTGCCGATGCATTTGCGTTCGCCGCCGATTTGCTGCGGAGCGAACGGCGTCAGGGCAGCCGCACCCTGTCGCCGCTCGAGCCGAAGCGCCTTTACCTCGAGCGCTCGGAGATCGAAGAAGCGCTCTCAGACGCGGTGACATTCCGGCTTCCGGCAGACACGAGCGGAAAAATTGGCGAACACCTCCCGCCGCTGCGTGCGAACGGGCGTGCGGGAAAGGCAAGGGCGTTCATCGGCGAGCAGCGCGCCGCAGGACGGCGCGTCCTGCTCGCGGCCGAGGACGAGGCAACACGATCGGCCTTGATCGCTCGGCTGCGGCTGGATGTGCTGGGCATTGAGCAGCTCAAGCAATGGTCGGACGCAGTGGAGCTGCGCGCGGGCACGGTCGCCCTGCTACCCGAGGATCTGCCGCAGGGTTTCATGCTGC
>DATAAP010000395.1:0-2938 GCA_036260035.1 Alphaproteobacteria bacterium
AAGCCGACCGCCACCGCTGCGAGGAATATCTGGCCGGCGCCGGCCGCGATTCCGACCGCGGTCGCTAGCCAGATATTCCTCGCAGCGGTGGCGGTCGGCTTCGGCGTGATCGTCGTCACCCTCGTCCGCGTCGCCGAACGCTGGATCCCGGGTAGCAGCAAGGAGCGTAAGGACTAATCCTCGTCCTCGCCGCTGCGCACGAACTTGAAGAAGCGACTTTTGCCGCCGTCCTGCGTCTGGTCCTGATACAGGAACTCGAGATCGCGGTCGTCGAACACGCGGAAGAATTGCTCCCAAGAGACCTTCTTCAGCTTCGCCTCGGGCTCGCCGAAGTCGATGCGCAGGATCTCCGTCCCTTCGACCATCGCCGGATGCCCGCCCCGGGCCTCGGCCCAGCGGCGGATTGCATTGTGATCGCGTGTGCGCGCAGCTTTGCTTCTTGCTTCGCTTGCCGTTGCCATGGTTCACCTCTTCGCTGCTGTAACGGCAGCCCATGGCAGCCGTTCCAAGCGCTGCGCGGCTTGGGTATGGCGCCAGCGCGAACGGCTCAGTCGATCTTGACGCCGACGCTCTTCACGATCTGGCCGTATTTGTCATAATCGGCGCGGATCATGGTGGCGAATTCGTCCGGCGTGGTGACAAGCGGCTCCAGCCCGCCGGCGCGGTTGAACTTGTCCTTAACGTCGGAGTTCGCCAGCGCGGCATTCACTTCCTTGCGCAATCGCTCGATGATCGGAGCCGGCGTCCCCGCAGGCGCGAACAGCGCCAGCCAGATGCTGTTGCTGAACCCGGGATAGAATTGGGCGATGGTCGGCAAATCCGGGAACGCGCTTGACGGCTTCGTCCCGGTCACCGCGAGTGCGCGCAGATTGCCGGCGCGGATCTGCGGCGCCGTGGAGGAGCCGGCGAACATCACCGCGACCTCGCCCGACACGGTGGCCGTCGTGGCCGGTGCCCCACCGCGATAGGGCACGTGCACCAAGTCGAAACCCGCGGTCTTCTTGAGCATCTCCATCGTCAGGTGGTGCTGGCTGCCATTGCCGCCCGAGGCGTAGGCCAGCGGCGGGTTGGCTTTGCGCGCATACTCGACGAACTCGGGAAAGGTCTTCACCGGCAGCGACGGATTGATGGACAGCACGAAATCGTTGGCACCCACCGTCGCGACAGGCGCCAGATCCTTGAGCGGATCAATCGGCAGCGTTGCATAGAGGTGCGGATTGATGACGATCGCGCTGTCCGGCGCGAGGAAGAGCGTATGCCCGTCAGGCGGCGCCTTCGCGGTCAGCTCCGACGCGATGACGCCGTTCGAGCCGGGTCGGTTCTCGACTACGAACGGCTGACCAAGCGTCTCCGCCAGACGGTCTGCTAGCACGCGCGCTGCGATGTCCGGCGCGCCACCCGGCGGGATGTGGACGATGACCCGTACCGGCTTCGTCGGGTACTGCGCCTGCGCGACGCCGGGGACGGACATCAGAAGAACGGCCGCGAGCAGGCCGAGCATTCTCTTCATCGCGTTTCTCCCTGTCAGACTTTGAAGCGGCTCTGCACCTCCGGCGCGAACAGCTCTTCGAGTTGGACCTTGCGGTGACACACGCCCTGCTCGAACGCGTATTGGGCGAACGCCTCCAGCGTCGCCCGGTTCGCCTCGATGCCGTAGGGCCAGATGTCCACGCCCAGCCGTTCGCGCGACTGCGCGGCGTAGTCGGCCACCCACGGCAAGGGGTAGTGCGAGGCGGTCACATCGAGGGCGCGGGCTACGCTGCGGTTCTTCGCCGCGTCGAAGGCCTGCATCAGGTTCATCGCGATCCAGCGGTGGCGAGCGTATACCTCGCGGCGCAGTACGATGACATGCATGATCGGGAAGATGCCGGTCTTCGCCCAGTAGGCCTGCTCGACCGTCCTATAATCGGGAAACAGGCGGCGGATGCGGCGGTCGCCGGCAGTGAACGGCGCCGGCGGCCGCGCCGAGATCGCGGCGTCGAGTTCGCCTGCGAGCAGCATGTCGGAGAGCGAGCGGTCGGCCACCGCCTCGAGGCGCAGCCCCTTGGGCAGCGCGAGCTGTACCTTCTCCATCCGCCCCGGTTCGTTGACCCCCGTCTGCCACCACGCGACCGAGGCAAGGTCGATGCCATACTCATGCGTCAGCAGGCCCCGGACATAGATGGTGGCTGTCTGCGCCCATTCGGGCACGCCGATGCGCTTGCCGGCGAGCTGTGCCGGATCGGCGATTCCCGCATCGGCGCGGAGATAGATGGCGGAATGGCGGAAGGCGCGCGACGGGAAAACGGGAATCGCGATCAGGCTGTCATCGCCCTGGGAGACGAGCGAAATGTACTTCCCGAACGACATCTCCGAAACGTCCCACTCGCGAAAGCGCGTAAAGCGGTAGAAGATCTCTTCCGGCGAAAGCCGCAGGGCGATGATGTCGATGCCCTCCGGCGATACCGTGCCGTCGAGCAGATCGCGGACCTGGTCGTAGGGACCGACGGCGAGACTGAGCTGGATGTTGGCCATTCGGCGCGTTCTCTCCCGCGTGGAAAATGGGCGCGCGGGCGTCATTCAAGCCGATTGCGCGGGCTGTCGTCCATACCGGATCGACAGACCAGGAGGCGCTAGCGGGACGTTCCCGTCTTCGCCACGGATGGAAGCAGGTAGTCGCCCCGGCGCTGATGGCGCCAGCGCGTGATCGTATCGCGCACGAAATTGGCCCCGAGCTCGGAATTGAGCCAGGCGCGCGAGAACTCCGCGGTCGTGCTCTTCGGCCGGTGCGCCTCGTCGAGGTCGTCAAAGCGCAGGCGCAGCGGCATGCTGACCGCTTCGCCGACCGCGATTGCCTCCTGCGGGCGCAAAGCCGGCAGTGCGCCGAGTAGGCCGCTGGTGCCTTCAGGCAGCGCGCTGCGCACGAAATCGTGGTCCTGCTGGTTCGACATGCGCAGCG
>DATAAP010000396.1:0-3405 GCA_036260035.1 Alphaproteobacteria bacterium
GCCCGGGCTTGGGCGGATATTGGAACAGGCTCCAGATCTTTGTGGTCATCGTGTGGAACCCGGCCGGCATCGCCAGGATCGCCGGCGAGCCGAATAGGGTCATCGCCTGCAGGAAAGCCACGAGGGCGCCGGCAAGCACCGCCGGCAGGACCAGCGGCACCGTGATGCGGCGCGCGGTCACCAGCGCGCCGCCGCCGAGGATCGCCGAGGCGTCCTCGACTTCGGCCGGAATGCGGTCCAGCGCGTTGGCGATGAGCACGAAGACGTAAGAGAACGTGTAGCAGCTGATCACGAAAGTCAGCCCTGGCACCGAGTAGATGTTGAGCAGGTAGCTGTCCATCGCGGCGCCGGTCAGGTCGCGCCACAGGCGGTTGAGGATGCCGCTATTGGGCGCGGCGAGGATCTCCCAGGCGATCGCGCCAAGGAAGGGCGGCGTCACGAACGACGCCATGATCAGCGCGCGCACGGTGCGCTGGAACGGCATGTCGGTGCGCGCGACAAGCCAGCCGACGGGCATGGCGACGAGGCAGGATCCTACGGCGACGGACACCGCGATGGTCAATGTGGTGAGCAGCGGATCGACGAACGTCTCGTCGGTGGCGACCTCGATGAAATTAGCGAGTGTGAGCGCGCCGGCGCGGTCGGTCAGGCTGAAATAACCGAGCCAGAACACCGGCACACCGATGAGCAGGCACAGCAGCAACGCGAGGCTTGCCAGCGCCGGACCGGAGAGGTCTAGCCGGCGCGGCAAGCCTATTGCAGACGGGATCGTCGCCATGCGCTCGCGGTCAGGTGCCGAAGGACCGGCGATAACGGTCCTTGATCTTCTCCACCTGCTCGACGACCGCCGCCGCGTCTTCCTTCATCACCTTGATGTCCTTCAGCGATGGCCTGCCTGACGGCTCCTTGACCTGCGCGTGGAACGACCGCAGGCCGCCCACGTCGACCAGGAGCTGTTGCGCCTCGAGCGTGTGGATGTAGTTCTGGAACAGCCGCGCGGCATTGGGGTTCGGCGCTTGCTTGAGGACCGCCGACGGGCTGATGACCAGCGGCGAACCTTCAGCGGCATAGACGATCTCGACGGGATTGCCCTGCTGCTTCATCTGCAGCAGCACGTATTCGTTGCCGTCCGCCATCACCGCGCGCTCGCCGAGCGCCAGCTTCTTCGGCGGCTCGGTCGCTGATTGCACCTGCATGACGCGCTGTTTGGCGAGCTTGTCGAGATAGTCCCAGCCGAGGTCGCGCGCGATCTGGAAGGTAGCGGTCAGGATCGTGCCGCTGTAGCTCGGATGCGCCTTGACGATCTTGCCAGCCCATTTCGGATCGAGCAGGTCGGCGAAACCCTTGGGCGCCTCTTCCGGCTTTACCAGCTTGGTGTTGTAGCCGATGACGCTGAGCGAGACGCGCCATGGTGTGAAGGCGGCATCGGGGTCCTGCTGCTCCTTGGGGAAGTGCAGGGCCACGTCTTCAGGAAGGTGCGAGGCGAGCCAGCCGTCGCGTTTCCAGATGATGAAATGCGCCGCATCCGAAGTGCTGATGACGTCGGCCGCATAGATCTTGCTGGTGTATTCCTGGCCGATGCGCTGGAAGATGCGCTCGGAGCCGGAGCGCTCCACCTGCACGTCTATGCCAGGATACTTCGCCTCGAAGGCCTTGGCGATCTTCTCGGCGACCTGCACCTCGATGGACGTATAGTAGACGACCTTGCCTTCCTTCTTGGCCGCCTCGATCATCTCGGGCGTGATCTTCGAGGGCTCCGGCGGTGCGGCGTAGGCGGGCGCGAGGCCGAACGCGAGCGCGGCGAGCGGCACGGCCAGCCATCCGGGGCTTCTCATTCGCATGGTCATGTTTCCTCCTTCGCTTGTCTTTATCGGTTGATCATCGCGGCAGGCCGCGGCAGCGCTCCGGCGGCAGATGCAGCCACACGGCGCTGCCCGGCGGCAGGCACAGATCGGGCGGGGTGGTCACGCGCAGCTGGCGCCCCTGCGCCAACTCGACGAGATAGTCGCGGCTGGAGCCGAGGAAGACCTGCCGCGCCACGATGCCGGTGGCCACGTTCTCGGTGCCCGGCGCCGGCGGCGCATCGAGGAGCCGTGCCTCATGCAGGCGGATTGACAGCGCTGCCTCGGCGCCGGGCTCCAGCGCGCCCTGGCCGCAGCGCAACGTGAGCCCGTCGAGATCGATATGCGCGTGATCGCGCGCGCGGCCGTTCAGGATGTTGGTGCCGCCGATGAAGCGAGCGACGAAGATCGAACTCGGGCGCTGGTAGATCTCCTCCGGCGTGCCGGCCTGCTCGATGCGGCCCTGATTCATGACGACGATGCGATCGGCGGTGGTCATCGCCTCCGCCTGGTCGTGTGTCACGTAGACGGTCGTGTAGCGGTAGGTGTCGTGCAGGCGCCGCAGCTCGAAGCGCATCTCCTCGCGCAGGTTCGCGTCGAGATTCGAAAGGGGCTCATCGAGCAGCAGCGTTTCCGGCTCGACGACCAAGGCGCGCGCGAGCGCCACGCGCTGCTGCTGGCCGCCGGACAGCTCGCCGGGATAGCGCCCGGCGAGCGGGTGCAGCTTGGCGACGCGCAGGATCGACTCAACCTTCTCCGCGATGGCAACCTTGTCCATGCGCCGGAGCTGAAGGCCGTAGGCGACGTTCTCCGTCACCGTCATGTGCGGCCACAGTGCGTAGCTCTGAAAGATCATAGACATGTTGCGGCGCTCGGGCGGCAGCGTCCGGCCCGGCGCCGAGCACACGCGCTCGCCGACGCGGATCTCGCCTTCGTCGGGCTCGATGAAGCCGGCGATCAGTCTCAATGTCGTCGTCTTGCCGCAGCCGGATGGGCCGAGCAGGCAGACCATCAGCCCGTGCTCGATGGTCAGATCGATCGAATCGACCGCAACGGCTTTGCCGTAGCGCTTGGTCAGGGCGCGCAGCTGCACAGACGCCAAGCCGATCCTCCCTGTGGCGCCGCCGTTATCGCCGACGGTCTGCATGATTGTGCGTCCGGCTGCAAACGCCGGGCGTGGCCAATCGTGCGTTGCGCGCCAGGGAATGTCTAGAGCAACCGGCCATTTCGGCGCGTTCCATTTGGAACGCTGCTGCGGTTGCGAAAGCGAAGCCGGTTGACGAAAGGCGGCGCCACCCCTACTTTGCCGCCATGGTCTTCCGACTTACCACGCTTCGACTTATCTGACCGGTGCCCCGCGGGGCGCCGGCCCGCGCTTGTGCATCGTCGAAGCCTGTCAGGAAGCCAGTCGTGAACATCCCGGCCCATTTAATCGCTGCCTCGTTCTCTCGCTGCTCGCTGCGCGCGCGACTTAGCCGCGGCCGCTGACCGGCTTGTGCCGGTTCCGGCGGCCTGACCCGCGCCCGCCTTCCATTTTGAGCAACAAGGATTCCGCCATGACTGC
>DATAAP010000397.1:0-15344 GCA_036260035.1 Alphaproteobacteria bacterium
CCTCCAACGGCATCCTGTTCAACCACGAGGGCCCGACGCGTGGCGAGACCTTCGTCACCCGCAAGATCACGCGCGCGGTGGCGGCGATCGAGCTCGGCCTGCAGAACAAGCTTTATCTCGGCAACATCGACGCCTCGCGCGACTGGGGCCATGCGCGCGACTATGTCGAGGGCATGTGGCGCATCCTGCAGCAGGGCGAGCCGGACGACTACGTGCTCGCCACCGGCGAGACGCATACGGTGCGGGAGTTCACCGAGCTCGCCTTCCAGTGCATCGGCCGGAAGATCGAATGGAAGGGCAAGGGCATCGACGAGAAGGGCATCGATGCCAAGTCCGGCGACGTCCTGGTCGAGATCGACCCGCGCTATTTCCGTCCGACCGAGGTGGAGCTGCTTCTGGGCGACGCGCGCAAGGCGCAGCAGCGCCTCGGCTGGCGCCATACCACAGGATTCAAGGACCTTGTGCGTGATATGGTGCATGCCGATCTCAAGCAGGTGAAACGCGAAGTGGAGCGCCGCGACCGCCATGACTGAGCGTCTCTTCCCGCTCAAGGGCAAACGGGTCTGGGTCGCCGGGCATCGCGGCATGGCGGGCTCGGCCATCGTCCGCCGCCTCGCGCGCGAGGAATGCGAGGTGCTCACCGCAGGCCGCGAGGTCGTCGACCTCACGCGCCAGAAGGAGACCGAGGACTGGCTCGCCGCCAATCGGCCCGACGCTGTGTTCCTCGCTGCGGCGCGCGTCGGCGGGATTCACGCCAACAACACGCAGCCGGCGCAATTCATCTATGAGAACCTGGCGATCGAAACGAACGTCATCCACGCCGCGCACCGCGTCGGCGTGAAGAAGCTGCTCTTCCTCGGCTCGTCCTGCATCTACCCGCGCGAGGCGCCGCAACCGATGCGCGAGGAGGCGCTTCTGACCGGCCCGCTCGAGCCGACCAACCAGTGGTACGCGATCGCCAAGATCGCCGGCATGAAGCTGTGCCAGGCCTACCGCCGCCAATACGGCAGCGACTTCATCTCGGCGATGCCGACCAATCTGTTCGGGCCCGGCGACAATTACGACCTAGAGCACAGCCATGTGGTCGGTGCGCTGCTGGTGAAGATGCACCGCGCGAAGCAGGCGCGGGCGCCCAGCGTCGAGATCTGGGGCACGGGCACGCCGCGGCGCGAGTTCCTTTTCGTCGACGACCTCGCCGACGGCCTCATCTTCCTGATGGAGCGCTATTCTGAGGAGCAGACCATCAATATCGGCACCGGCACCGACATGACCATCCGCGAACTCGCCGAGACGATCGCCGATGTGGTGGGCTATCGCGGCCAGTTCGTGTTCAACACGTCGCGGCCCGACGGCATGCCGCGCAAGGTCATGGATGTCGGCCGGCTCGCCGCGCTGGGCTGGACCGCGCGGACGCCGTTCCGCCAGGGCATGGCGCAGGCCTATGACTGGTTCGTGCGCAACGCCGCTGAGGCGGCGTAGGCGCGGAATTTCGTATTCTGCCGCCGCGAGCCGCCTTCGCGTGCGGCGGAACCCTTCCAAGACCAGCAGCTCTCAGACACCGCCCTCTCACAGCCTAAGCATCTGATCAGGCGCTGCTAGTTCTGGTGCTGGGGCCGGTGTGTCTTAAGCCACAGCCGAGCCTCGGCCAATCCGGCTTCTACACGAGCGGCGCAGCTTGGCCCCTATCGCATGCGGCAATCCGGGCGCGCTCGCGTCATAGCCCCCGTTCCCTTGCGGATAACCGATAGACGAGTAGACCACCGCCCAATCTACTTGGCAGAATGCCCGTTGTAGCGACCGACCGACGCGGCTACGCTGTGGGCGGAGCCAGCCAGGGGCTTGGCCATGGACGCGACAACGAAGTCGATGCCGCCGCATCAGCAGCCGGCGGAAGCCGTGATCTCCGTCTTGGGATCTGACGCTACGCGCGGCTTGAGCACTGCGGAAGTCGAGGCGCGGCTCGCCCAATACGGTCCCAATGAGCTGTCGCACCAGGAGAAAGCATCGCCCTGGGCGCTCTTCTTCAATCAGTTCAAGAACGTCCTGGTCGTCATCCTGATCGCCGCCACGATCCTGTCGGCGCTTGTAGGCGAGTATGTCGATGCCGCAATCATCCTGGTGATCATCCTTTTCTGTGCGGTCCTCGGATTCGTCCAGGAATACCGGGCCGAAAAAGCCTTGGACGCTCTGAAAGGCATGCTCGCCCCGATGATCACCGTGTTGCGCGATGGCGCGGAGCGGGAGGTTGCCTCCAAGGATCTCGTTCCGGGCGACATCCTTGTGCTCGAGGCCGGCGACCGGATACCGGCTGATGGGCGCATCATCGAGCAGCATTCGTTACAATGTGACGAGGCGCCGCTCACGGGCGAATCGCTGCCCGTCACGAAGGACTTGAATGCCGTCCGCGAGGACGCGCCGGTCGGCGACCGCAAGAACATGGTCTTTACCGGCACGACCGTCACCTACGGCCGCGCGAAGGCAGTCGTGTGCGGCACCGGAATGCGCACGGAGTTCGGCAAGATTGCCGAAGAGGTTGCCGCAGTCAGCCAGGAGAAGACACCGCTCGAGCGGCGCACCGACGAGATCGGCAAATGGCTCGGCATCATCACTCTGTCGATCTGTGCGCTCGTGCTGGCCGTCAGCTTCGGACGCGAGTGGATCGCCGGGACCTTCACGCTGCAGACGGGGCTTGCGCTGGTGATGTTCGCGATCGCCCTCGCCGTGGCCGCAGTCCCCGAAGCGCTCGCCGCCATCGTGACCGGCGCGCTCGCCATCGCGATGCACAAGATGGCCAAGCACAACGCGCTGGTCCGGCGTATGCCGGCCGTCGAGACGCTGGGGTGCACGAGCGTGATCTGTTCGGACAAGACAGGCACGCTCACAAGAGGCGAGATGACGGTGCGGCGCATCTATGCGGGCGGCGTCTCGCACGAGGTGACTGGCAGCGGCTACGCCGCCGACGGCACGATAGGGAAGGGCAGTGAAGATTCGGGCGTCCGACTTCTGCTGCGCGCTGGTCTGCTTGCGAGCGACGCGATCGTGGCGCAGGACGTCAATCGCTGGTTCGTGAAAGGCGATCCGACGGAAGGTGCGCTGGTCGTCCTGGCAGCCAAGGGCGGCTTGAACCCCGAAACGGAACGCAGGACCCATGCGCGCTGCGAGGAGTTCCCCTTCAGCTCCGAGCGCAAGCGCATGACGACGGTGCATACGCTCCCCGATGGCCGCCGTGTGGCGTACATGAAGGGCGCGCCCGAGGTCGTCACCGAGCGCTGCGACCGGCTGCAGAAGGGGAGCGAGGCCGTGCCGCTCGGAGCAGCCGAGCGCGGCGAGGTCTTGAAGGCCAATGAGCAGATGGCCAGCGACGCGCTTCGCGTCCTCGCCGTGGCCTACAAGGAAATTCCGGTCCAAGACCACTATGCCGAGGAACAAGTCGAGACCGGCATGGTGTTACTTGGCCTCGTCGGCATGATGGATCCGCCGCGGCAGGAGGTGGTGAAGGCGGTCGAAACCTGCCGCCAAGTGCATATTCGGCCCGTGATGATCACCGGAGACCACAAGCTCACCGCCGTGGCCGTCGCGAAGGAGATCGGCATCTTCCGCGAGGGCGACAGAGTGCTGACCGGAGACGAGCTCGCGCGCATGGACGAAGCCGAGCTCGCGGCGATCGTCGAGGAGGTCAGCGTCTACGCGCGCGTCTCGCCTATGGACAAGCTGAAGATTGTCCGAGCGTGGAAGGACAAGGGACATGTCGTAGCGATGACCGGCGACGGCGTGAACGACGCGCCTGCCCTGAAGCACGCCGACATCGGTATCGCCATGGGCATCTCCGGCACGGACGTCGCCAAGGAGGCGGCCGATATGGTGCTCGCCGATGACAACTTCGCGACGATCGTGAAAGCGATCGAGCTCGGCCGGTGGATCTACGACAACATCAAGAAGTACCTCACCTACCTCTTGCGCGCGAATATCACCGAGGTAATCGTGCTGGGCGGGGTCGTCATGTATCTCGGCCCGGAGTATCTGCCGCTGCTGCCGGCGGCGATCCTCTACATCAACCTCGCAAGTGATGGCCTGCCCGCGCTTGCATTGGGGTTGTCGCCCGCCGATCCCGACATCATGAAGCGGCCGCCGCGTGACCCTAACGAGAGCGTGTTCTCGTTCGACGTGCGCACATTGATCCTGTTCGGCGCGCTGATCGAATGCCCGATCTTCCTTTGGGTATTCTTGAAAGACCTGAACAATCTGGAGGTCGCGCGGACCGAGGTCTTCCTGATGTTCGTCATCATCGAGCTGATCCTCGCGCTCAACTTCCGCTCGTTGCGCTACAGCATAGTGGAGGTGCTGCCGCACAAATGGTTGCTCATTGCGATCGCGTGGGAGCTCGCGTTGATCGCGGGGCTGTTGCAGCTCGATGCGGTGCGCGATGCGTTCGGGATTGGGATGCCCAGCTGGGGCGATGTGGGCTTCGTGCTGATGCTCGGGATGGGAGTCCTCGTTTCGGTCGAAATCGTGAAGCTTGCGCTGCGATGGTACATGCGGCACGCGAGTGCGCATGCGGCCCATCCCTGGGAGTCGCGCCACACGGCAGCCGGCCACTTGAACGCGGAGTGACGGGTGGGTGGTCGAATGGGGTCGCCGGAAGCCTCGGCGCCTCTGTTCACCAAGGTCGTGCCCGTGCGAAGCTGAGTCGTCCATAGGTGAAGCCGGATCTGTTTGCTAAGACACTGGTTCAATTTACGTATTCACGCTTTGTCCCATCCAGAAGCTGTCCCGTTCCGAGCGAAATTGACAGCTGGGCGGCCAAGATGGCGCGGGTTGCAGCGGGGACGGCTTTACGCCTATGGTCTCGCCCCTGATCGGCCGTGTTGGGGCGTGGCCAAGTGGTAAGGCAACGGATTTTGATTCCGTGACCCCTGGTTCGAATCCAGGCGCCCCAACCAAGCACCATCGACCTATTTCAGCCGCCTGGTAGCTGAAGTCCGCATGGCAGAGGCGTCCCGTTCGGCGCACCGGCGCTTGACGCTGCTCTGTACTCAGCTGGACGCCTTTCGACCAAGGTTGAACGCGCAATTTCCGCCAGCTGAAGCAGCTGTCGGCCCGCGCGATTTGACTCGCTGCCGACATAGGTCCAAGCTGCGCCGCACACGTTCGCTCTTCCCGAGGGGGCGCTGAGCGACTTCAGCGCGAAAAACATGGGCAACGGCGATGTGTCGTTGCAACCTGCCCGCGCAGGACGGCGCGACCGCGCGATATCGCGCACCTTTGCTGCGTTCCTGTTCGCCGCCGTGGTGCTGCCCGTCGCCGTTCTCGGCATCGTTGCCGCGCTCGATTGGCGCAACACTTGGCGTGCGGCGGAGCGCGAGCTGCTGCGCAGCGCCGATGCCGCGGCACAATACTCGCTGCGCGTCCTCGACGCGCATCGCCTGGCCGCTGATCGGGTCAACGACCTGCTGCGCGGGCTCTCGGATGCGGAGATCCGCGCGCGCGAGAAGGAGCTGCACGACCAGCTCCGTGCGCTGATCCCGTCCCTGCCACTGGTGCAGACTGTCGCGGTGCTCGACCGGGGCGGCTTCCTGCTGCTGACCGCCAATGTCTATCCGGTGCCGCGCAACCGCGATTTCAGGGACCGCGAATGGGTGCGCGACCTCGCCCGTCCTGGCGCGCCAGAAACCCATATTAGCAAGATCAATATCGGACGCCTCGACGGCTATCTCTTCTTCGGCGTCAGCCGCCGGCGCAGCGGCTCAAGCAACGATCTGCCGCCCGGCGCCTTCGACGGCGTGATCAATGTATCGGTGCAGCCGAACCAGGTCTCGACAGGGTTCGGCGACTTCATCGGCGACCCCGGCGACGTGGTATCTCTGCTGAGAGTCGATGGCGAGCTCCTCGCCCGCCGCCCGGCGCTGTCGGAGCCACCGCAGACGATTCCGAACAGCGGCAGCGGCCTCCTGGCCGCGATCGCGTCAGGTGGCGAGCGCATCACGTCCAGAGGCGTGTCGCCCGTGGACGGCGTGGACCGGCTGACTGCGGCGCGGCGCCTGAAAGACTATCCCGTCTACGCTGTCGTGGCGCGCAATGCGGCGACGATCACAGGGCAGTGGCGAGAACGCGTGCTCCTGCAGCTCGCCTTCGGGATGCCCGCCTTGTTGCTGCTGTGGACGCTCGCGGTGCTCGCGTTCCAGAACGCGCGCAAGGCAAGCCGGGCCCGCGCAGCGCTCGCGCGCGAGGCGGTCCGCCGCGCCGCCGCCGAGGCCGCGGGGGCCGCCGAGGCCAATTTCCGCGCGGTGTTCGAATCGAGTGTCATCGGCATGGCCATTCTCGACACGCGCAGCGGCGCCATCGCCGTCGTCAACGACGCCCTGCTCGCAATGACCGGGCACAGCCGCGCGGATTTCGCGTCGGGGCGTTGGTCTTGGTTCGCGGCGACCGCGCCAGAGTTCTACTGCCGCGACGAGCTTGCGCTCGTCCACGCGCGCAACAGCGGTACCTGGGAGCCGTATGAGAAGGAGCTGGCCAGCGCGGACGGCAAACGGCTGCCCGTGCGCGTCTCGGCCTCGCCGCTTCCCGGCAGGCCCGGCCACATGGTCCTCCTCGTGCAAGACATTTCCAAGCAGCGCGAGGCGGAAGCGCGGCGCGAGTTGATGATGCGCGAGGTCGAGCACCGCACGAAGAACATGATGGCGGTTGTCCAGTCGACCCTGCGCGTTGGCGCCAGCACGGAGACCAATGCCAAGGCGCTGGCCGAGGCCATCGGCGGCCGCATCAACGCGTTGATGCGTGCGCAGCACCTGCTGTCGCAATCGCAATGGCTCCACGCCGATCTCGAAACGTTGCTGGCCAACGAACTGGAGGCGTTCCGGCAGGGGAGAGACCGCGACCGGGAGCGAATACATCTGCAGGGCCCGCGGATCGAGCTGTCCGCGGCCGCGGCGCAGGCGCTGACCATGGTCGTGCACGAGCTCGCGACCAACGCCGCGAAATATGGCGCGCTGTCGGCGCCCGACGGACTCGTCCTCGTGCGTTGGTCGCGCGGGGCGGACGACGTGCTCAAGCTTCTCTGGACAGAACGGAACGGTCCGAAGGTGCAGCCTCCGGAGCGAAAGGGATTCGGCTCGCGACTGATCGAAGCGACGATCCAGAATCAGCTCGGCGGCACCGTTTCGAAACGTTGGCACGGCGACGGGCTCGTCTGCGAACTGTCGATTCCGGGTGGCGGCGCGTTGATCAAGCTGCCGCAGCCGGGCGATATCGAAGCTGCGGCCGCGAACGTCGGCGGTATCGCGCCCTCTGCCCGATAGAAGGCTGCCCAACCGTTCGCATCAACGCCGTGCGGCGGAGTTCGACCGCCGTCCGGTCCGATAGCGTCGATTCGCTTTCGATGAAGGTTGCGTCTTTGCAGCCGCGCGATGCTCGACGCTGCAGTCGTCACGGCTTGCGGCGCTTCCCGTCGCGCAGCTGCACCAAGCTGTTAGCCGCTGTCGTGCGATGGTTGGCCATGGTCTTTGCGATGGCGCGGCTCAGCTCCGCCACCTGGTACGGTTTGCGCAGCACGATGAACTCCTTCTCGGCCGCGCCCGCGGCATCGCTATAACCAGTCACGAGGATCACGGGAGTGCCGCCGTGTTGCTGGCGAACGATTCGCGCGAGCCCGAGCCCGTCCACCGCGCCGGCCATGACGATGTCGGTGATGATGAGGTCGAATTCACGACGCTTGAGTTCGCCGAGCGCCATCTGCGCATCGCTTGCCGTAGTGACCTCGTAGCCGAGCTGCTCGAGCAGCGCCAGGGTGGCGCCGGCGACATCGGGGTTGTCCTCCACCAGCAGAACCGTTCCGCCAATTGCGACGGCGGGGGCCTTGCGCTCTCCTTCTTGCTCCGTACCGACCGTCGCTCTTGGGAAATAGAGCGTGACGCGGGTTCCCACGCCGAGCTCGCTCTCGATCGTCACGGTGCCGCCCGACTGATGGGCGAGGCCGTGCACCTGCGAGAGGCCGAGCCCGTTGCCCTGCTGCTTCGTAGTGAAGAACGGGTCAAACACTTTCTCGATGATGTCCGGCGGAATTCCTCGCCCCGTATCGGCGACGGCGATCGCGACGAAATCGCCGGTCAGCTTCTGCGGATTATCAGTGCCGCGCAACTGCACATTCTCTGCGGTAATCGTAATGGCGCCGCCATCCGGCATCGCGTCGCGGGCATTGAGCATCAGGTTGAGCAGCGCAAGGTCGAGCTCGTTGGCATCGACGCGGACCGGCCAGGCATCGGCGCTGACCGAGATGCCGATCCGCACCGAATGCCCGACCGAGGCAGCCAACATCGGCCGTATGGAATCGATGCGCGAGGCGAGATCCACGGTCACTGGGCGGAGCGGCTGTCGCCGCGCGAAAGAGAGCAGCTGCCGCGTCAGCGACTGCCCGCGCTGCGCCGCGAGTTCGATGGCTTGGGCCGCGCGCAGCCCCTTCGGGTTGTCCACGACCAGTTGCTTGAGTGTGTGGATGTAGCCGCTGACGACCATCAGCAGATTATTGAAGTCATGCGCGACGCCGCCGGTGAGCTGGCCGAGCGCCTCCATCTTCTGCGCGCGCGCGCGCTGCGCATGTGCCTGCTCCAGCGCAATCTGGGCATTGCGCTTGTCGGTAATGTCGCGCGTAATCTTAGCGAAGCCGGTCAGTTTGCCATCCTCGTCGCGGATCGGATCGATCACGACATTGGCCCAGAACAGCGAACCGTCCTTGCGCACGCGCCAGCCCTCTGCCTCGTAGCGGCCCTCATGCAGCGCCGTATAGAGGGCGCGGGCGGGTACGCCGTCAGCGCGCTCCGCGGCGGTGTAGAATTTGGAAAAATGCTGGCCGATGATCTCGTTTGCGCTGTAGCCCTTGATGCGCTCGGCGCCGGAATTCCAGCTCGTCACGATCCCGTTCGGATCGATCATGAACAGCGCGTAATCGACAACGCCGCGGATGAGCAGGCGCAGCTGCCGTTCGCTCTCGCGCAGCGCCTGCTGCGCAGCAACGCGCTCTGTGATGTCGCGGGTGACCTTCGCGAAGCCGAGCAGCTCACCCTGCGCGTTGCGGATGGCGGAGATCGCCACCGAGGCCCAGAAGCGGGTGCCGTCCTTGCGCACGCGCCAGCCTTCTGCTTCGAAACGGCCCTCGCGGCGCGCGGTCTCGAGCACGCGAAGCGGCAAGCCGTCGGCGCGGTCCTCCTTGGTATAGAAGCGGGAGAAGTGCTGGCCTACGATCTCATCGGCACGGTAGCCCTTCAAGCGTTGCGCGCCGACGTTCCAATTCGTGACGATGCCGGTCGGATCGAGCATGTAGATCGCATAATCCTGGACCGCATCGACGAGCAGCTGGAAGCGCTCGGCATCGCTCAGTCCACGCGGGTCTCCAGCCGTGCCAGGCACCAACAACATTGCTCCGCTTGTTGCACAGGCCGGCGATCTCTTCTGTAAAGATTGTCCCGGCAGGTAACAACCGTACAATCTGGGCGCTCGGACGGCAACGTCACCTATGAATGCCTGTCGGCGTTGCTAGCGAACGGAACCCTGCTCCCGGACGGGCGTTCAAGCGCCCGCATGCGATATGCGCCCGGACAAAGGCAGGCCGATCAGGCTGCCCTAGAAGCCTATTTGCGCCTGAGGGGCCAGGGCGAGACGCACGAGCGCGCGATCAGCCGGGCGATCCTCGCTTGGCTCCGGCACTGTACCTGGGCTGATGGACGCGAGGCGCGCATACGGGTTACACAGGTCCTGCTTGCGGCGCGGGCGATGGCGCCGCGGGACTACGAGGACTGGGTCATCGTCGCTCTGGGCGACGAGATGTGGGGCGAAGGCGTGCCGGCGGCGATCTACCGCCTTTCCATCGATTGCCGCGCGCTTGACATCGGCGCCGATGGGTCTTCCACGCGCGTACAACACTACGAGGCCGTGGGCGCCGAGGTTCTGCACGAGTATCTCCGCACCGAATTGCCGCGCAAGGTGTCGCGGCTGCGGCGGTTAGCGCGCGAGCTGTTCCCGCTCGATCGCGTGCGCGCGATGGAGCGCGTGAGCAGCTGAGGGTCGCGGTGGATAGCGGCTGACCGCACGCGTGCCGCCAGCTTAAGATCGCGCTGCAGTCGCGCTACGGGAGAGGGGTCAGCGTGAACACATCTGCGCATGCGACGGTGCGGCTCGCCGTCGCGTCCGACGCCGTGCTCGGGGAATCGCCACTATGGTCGGCCGCGGAGAACGCGCTCTACTGGGTCGACATCAAGAATCCGCGCCTGTTCCGGTACGATCTTTCGAGCGGCGCCTCACGCGTGACGCCGATGCCGGAGCCGATCGGCGCAGTGGCACTTTGCGAAGGCGGTGGGCTGATTGCTGCGCTGCGCTCCGGCTTCGCGCGGATCGATGCGCATGGTGTCGCGCAGCCCGTGTTCGCGCGGCCGGAGGCCGATCTTCCGGAGAACCGCTTCAACGACGGCAAGTGCGACCGCGCCGGCCGCTTCTGGGCCGCGAGTATGAACGATCGCGAGAGCGGGGCCACCGGCCATCTTTACCGCGTTGACGGCATGCAACGCTTCAGCCGCATGGAGAGCGGCTTCGTCATCGGTAACGGGCTGGGCTGGAGCCCCGACGACCGCGTCTTCTATTTCACCGATTCAGTCGCGCGCCGCATCTACGCTTATGACTTCGCAATCGACAGCGGCACGATCGCGAACCGCCGCGTCTTCGCGATCGTGCCGGACGATGCCGGCTTTCCAGACGGGCTGTGCGTCGATGCCGCAGGCCACGTCTGGAGCGCGCATTGGGACGGCTGGCGCGTGACGCGCTACGCGCCGGACGGGCGCATCGTCGAGGTGCTGCGCATGCCGGTGCCGAGGCCGACGAGCTGCGCCTTCGGCGGCACGAAGCTGGACGTGCTGTACGTGACCTCGGCGCGCATCGGCCTCGACGCGCAGGCTCTTGCTCAGGCGCCTTGGTCGGGCGGCGTCCTATCCGTCAAAACGGACAGCAGCGGCCTGCCGGAGCCGCATTTCCGGCCGGGCGGGTAAGCCAAGCCGGCTGCCAAGCATCCGAATCGCGTGCCCAATGGACAACTTAGGCGAGTCGGTTGGATATCAGCACGGCCCCAAAAGAATAGGTGAGCCATGAAATGGAACCCGAGGCCCGAGGGGTCGTTTTCCCGGTTGCGAGGCAATCGCGACAGTGCCATTCGCGCCTCCGGCAATCGCGATTGCAGTCTGTCTCCGTGGTGACAGGGCCGGCGCCATCCTCCCCTCCGGTGGCGCCGGCTTTGTCTTATGACAGCGCCGGAACGGGGATGCGCATCTAACATCGATCCGCAAATTCATTCGTCGCTCGCGAGCGAGAAGCGGACGACAAAAGGAAGGATGTCATGCAGGGCAGGCGCTGGACGCTGCTGCGTCTCTTCGGATTCGAGATCCGCTTCGAGCTGACTTGGCTCATCCTGCTGGCGCTCGTCGTGTGGACGCTGAGTGCGGGCTACTTTCCTGAAGCCTACGGCAATCTCGCCAGCGGCACCTATTTCTGGATGGGCGTGCTCGGCGCCATCGGCCTGGTGGCTTCAATCGTCATTCATGAGCTGTCGCATTCTCTGGTCGCGCGTGCTCACGGCATGACGATTCGCGGCATCACCCTGTTCGCCTTCGGCGGTGCTGCCGAGCTGGAGGACGAGCCGCCAACCGCGCGCGCCGAGTTCCTGATGGCGGCAGCGGGGCCGCTCACCAGCCTCGTGCTGGCGATCGGCTTCTATCTTCTCAGTGCCGCGCTGCAAGCGGCTGCGGTGCCGATGCCGTTCGTCGGCGTCATCCAGTACCTTGCCTTCATCAACGTGGTCCTCGCTGTGTTCAATCTTGTCCCGGCCTTTCCGCTCGACGGCGGCCGCATGCTCCGCGCAGTCCTGTGGGGCTGGCGCGGCGACATGCGCTGGGCCACGCGCATCGCAGCGAGTCTCGGCGGCGCCTTCGGGCTCGGCCTCATTCTGCTTGGCATCTACAATGCAGTTACCGGCAACATCGTCGGCGGCATGTGGTACGCGCTGATTGGGCTATTCGTGCGCGCCGCCGCCGCTGGCTCCTATCAGCGGCTCGTCACGCGCCAGATCCTCGGCCGCATGCCGATCGCGCGCGTCATGACGCGCGAGCCGGTGACGGTGTCGCCGGACGCTACGGTGGCGGAGCTCGTCGAGCTTTATTTCCTCGGGCGCAACCTCAAGCTCGTGCCGGTCGTCGCCGACGCTGTCGTGCGCGGCATCGTTGACGTGCGCGCCGCCAAGGCGGTGCCGCGCCCGGAGTGGGAGCTTCGCCGCGTCGTCGAGATCCTGACGCCGCTCTCGCCCGAGAACACTATCGCGCTTGGCGCCGATGCGAGCGCAGCGCTCGAGCAGATGCAGCGCACCGGCCAGAGTCGCCTGCTGGTGATGGACGGCCATCGCCTCGCAGGCATCGTCTCGCTCAAGGACATGCTGCGCATCGTCAGCCTGCGGCTCGATCTCGACGACACGGGAGAGGCGCCTTCCGGCGGCCGAGTCCAGGCTCGATATCGTCTAGGTGCTGGACGAGAGGGCTAGCGGCCTTCGCGCCGCCAGGCGAGCACCAACGTGCCGAGCGCCAGCGCGAACAGCACGAGGCCAGGCAGCAGCGGCACCTGCGTGACACCGGTGACGACGTAGTCGCCGTTGGCGCGGAAGCCGATCCAGCCGCGGCCCGACGGCTCGCGGCCGCCGGCATCACGCCCGGCGCGCACGCGGCGGATATCGGGCTGGCCGTCCGTCAGCCACAGCACCTGGCCGCCCGAGGCGACGACGATGGGCTTCACCACTTCCTCGGTCGTGCGCACGTCCGCCAGCTCGATCGGATTGAGCGCACCCACCGCCGCAAGCGCCACGCGGGTGCCGTCGGTGATGTGATAAAGGCCTGCCTCCTTCGCCTCGAACGACCCGGTCGAACGGCCGCCGCGCGTCTCGGTCAGGGCGACGGTCTGGCGCGCGCCCGACGGCGCCGTGACTTCAACCGAGCGGGCGTCGGCCTCGAGCGAGCGCCGCATCACCTCGATCATGTTGCCGCGCACGTTGGCGCGCAGATCGTTCTCCTCGAGCTCCGGCTCCTTCATCAGCCAGTGCGCGATGCGGCGCAGCAACTCCGCCTGCGGCCCGCCGCCCTCGAAGCCGCGCGCCCACAGCCAAATGTGGTCCGACATGATCTGCGCGACGCGGCCGTCGCCGACGCGATCGAGGATCAGCAGCGGCCGGTCGTTGACGCCGGTCATCAGGATCTGCCCGCGCTTCGGCTCGGTGTCGACATGGCGGAACCAGCGGCCCCAAGCCGGGTCTGTCGACTCCGCGCCAGGCAGGTCGGCGGTGACGGGATGGCGGCGGCCGGCGTCGCTCAGACGCGGCTTGTATCCTTCCTCGAAGCTCGTGCCAGTTGGCGTGCCCGGCAGGATCTGGCCGAGCGGCGAAGTGAAGAGATTGCCGGGCGTATTGAGGTTGGGGCCGGTCGCGACCAGCAGCGCGCCGCCGCTGCGCACATAGCGCACGATGTTGTCGAGATAGACCTGCGCCAGCACGTCGCGACGGCGATAACGGTCGAAGATGATGAGGTCGAACTCGTTGAGCTTGACCTCGAACAGCTCGCGGATCGGGAAGGCGATCAGCGAAAGCTCGTTGACCGGCGTGAAATCCTGCGCCTCGGGTGGCCGCAGAATCGTGAAGTGGATCAGGTCGACCGCAGGATCGGATTTGAGCAGGTTGCGCCAGGTGCGCTCGCCGGCATGCGGCTCGCCGGTGACGAGCAGCACGCGCAGGCGGTCGCGCACGCCGTTCACCGCGACCACGGCACGGTTGTTGTCGAGCGTCAGCTCGCGCCGTCCCGGTTCGACCACGATCTCGAACAAGGTCTGGCCGCCGTGGTCGAGCGTGAAGTCGATCGTCTGCTCCGAGCCGACCGGCAGGCGCAGGGTCTGCGGCTCGCCGCCGTCGCGCCTGATGTCCACTCGCGCGAGCTGGCCGTTGGCGGACGCGTCCTCGATGCGCAACGTGAGCTGCTGCGGCTTGCCGACGATGCCGTAGCTGGGCGCGCTCTCGATGATCAGGCGGCGATCGATCTCGTTGTGCTCGCCGCTGAGCAGCACATGCACCGGCCCAGGCAGCTGGTCGGGATTGATGGTGCGCGGGATGTCGTGGACCTGCCCATCCGTGATCAGCGTGATGCCGGCAAGCCGCGAGCGCGGGACGTCGGCGACGGCCCGCTCCATCGCGGCGACGAGCCGCGTGCCGCCGTCGCCTGCCGCACCAGGCGCGCGGACGATGCGCAGCTCGAGATCCTTGTGCTGGCCGAGGCGGTTGCGCAGATGCTCCACCGCCTGCTCGCTGCGCGCGCGGCGCTCACCGATCGCCTGGCTGTTCGATTCATCGACGACGATGATCGCGACGTCGGAGAGCGGCTGGCGCTGCTCGAACACGGCGGTCGGGTTGAGCAAGGCGGCGAGCAGGCCGAGCACGGCGATGCTGCGCCAGGTGGCGCCGCGTGCGCGCAGCCACCACAGCACCGCCAGCGCCACTACCGCGATCGCCGCGAGCGCGCCGAGCACCGGCCACGGCACGAGCGGCCCGAAGCTGATTGTCAGATCACCGAGATTCATCGCCGCAACCGCTCGAGGATGGCTTCGACATGCACTTGATCGGCCTTGTAGTTGCCGGCCAGCGCATACATGACGAGATTGACGCCGAAGCGAATCGCGGTCTCGCGCTGCGCTTCGCCGCCCGGCACGGCCGCATACATCGGCCGGCCGTTCTGGTCGAGCGCCCACGCGGCCGCCCAGTCATGCGATCCGATGACCACCGATGAAACGCCGTCATTGACGCGGTCGTCGCCGAGCTCGACCCAGACCGGCGCGCCGGTCCAGCGGCCGGGGAACTCGCTGAGCAGATAGAAAGCCTTAGTGAGAACGTGCCCGTCCGGAATCGGCGCCAGCGGCGCCAGATTGAGCTGGCGCAGGATCTCGCGTAGCCGCAGCGCCGCCGGGCCGGAGCCGCCGCCTTCACCCTCGCGCGTGTCGAACACGATGGTGCCGCCGTTCTTGAGATAGGTGCCGATGCGCTGCATCGCCGTGAAGGACGGGCGCGGACCCTGCGGCGCGATCGGCCAGTAGATCAGCGGATAGAAGGCGAGCTCGTCGTGTTCCGGATCCACCTCGACCGGCGGCCCGGGGTCGACCGCTGTGCGCCGCGTCAGGACGGCGCCGAGGCCGCTCAAGCCGGTGCGCGAAACGTCGTCGATCTCGGCGATGCCGGTCGCGACGTAGGCGAAGCGCGTGGTCAGGGTCGCCAGGATCGCCGCGTTGTC
>DATAAP010000398.1:0-9710 GCA_036260035.1 Alphaproteobacteria bacterium
GCACCTTGCTTGCAGCGGTCTCGAACGCGTCAACGTCCGCAGGCTCGGCGTGCGTCCATTGCGGCGTCCGGCACAGGCCGATGCGCGGCGGATCGGTGCGTGCCGGCAGCGGGCGATCGTCGGCGTGCAGGACGCGCCACATGAGCATCGCGTCCTCGACGCTGCGCGTCAGCGTGCCGAGCGTGTCGAAAGACGCGGCAAAAGGCTTGATGCCGGCAAGCGCGTACATGCCGATGGTCGGCTTGTAGCCGACCACGCCGCAGAACGTGGCGGGGCGCACGATCGATGCGGCGGTCTGCGTGCCGAGCGCGACGGGCACCATGTCGTCCGCAACCGCCGCGGCGGTGCCGCTCGACGAGCCGCCCGGCGTGTGCTTCGGATTGCGTGGGTTCTTCGTCTTGCCCGGCGCGAAATAGGCGAACTCGGTCGTCACGGTCTTGCCAAGCGGGATGCCGCCCGCGCGCCGGATCAGGCTCACGCAGGCCGCGTCGATCGCCGGCCGGTGCCGCGAATAGATCGGCGAGCCGTAGGTCGTCGGCATGTCCGCGGTGTCGATGATGTCCTTGATGCCGACGGGAACGCCATGCAGCGGCCCGCGGGGCGCCTCCGCATCGCGCGCGCGGGCCTCCGCGAGGGCGCGCTCGCGGTCCAGGAAGGTCCAGGCGCCGATTTCAGGCTCGCGCGACGCGATACGGTCGAGACACGCCGTGACGAGCTCCGTCGCGCTGATTTTCCGTGCGGCAACCGCGGCAGCCGCCGCACTCGCGTTCCATGTATTCGGCTCGGTGCTCATTCCGTCGTTCCTCCGCGCGCGATGAAATCAGGATTCAGGAAATCGCGTTTGCCATAGCGCAGCGGCTTGCCGCTGAACGTGGTCACGGTTCCGCCGGCGGCCTCGAGAATGGCCTGTCCGGCGCAGGTGTCCCACTCCATCGTCGGCCCGAGCCGCGGGTAGAGGTCGCCTACACCTTCCGCAATGAGTGCGAATTTGATGGCGCTGCCCATCAGGCGACGCTCCGCCACTTTGTAGTCTTCGAGAAAGGCCGAGATGCCCGCCTTATCGCCATGGCTGCGGCTGGCGAGGACAACGATGCCGGCCGCCGGAGGGCGGCGCGCCTGGATCGGCCGTAGCGACCCGTCCGCGCGCAGAGCGGTCGCGCTGCCAGGGCCTGCGGCCGCGTAGGTGGTGCCGGAGATCGGCGCGTGCAGCACGCCAAGCACCGGCTTGCCAGCTTCGACCAGGCCTATATTGATCGTGAACTCGCCGCGACGCGCCACGAACTCCTTGGTCCCGTCCACCGGATCGACCAGCCAGAAACACTTCGGCGGATTCTCATGGTCGAAGCAGGCTCCGGTGTTCGAAACCTCCTCTTCCGATACGACGGGCACGTGCGGCGTCAACCGCTTCAGGCCTTCCAGGATGATCGCCTCCGAAGCGTGGTCGGCTTCGGTCACTGGCGAGGCATCGGCCTTGCGCCGCACAGTGTGGCCGCCGGTGTAGATGCGCATCACAGCATCGCTGGCTTTGCGAGCCAGCGCGGTCACTTCGGGCAGCAACGCGGCTGGATCTGAGGCGCTCACTCCGCCGCCTGCCGGCCCGCCGACTGATTGATCAATCGCCAGACTTTCTCCGGCGTGGCCGGCATGTCGACATGCCTGACGCCGTAGCGCGCGAGCGCATCGACCAGCGCGTTGATAACGGCAGGAGGCGCGCCGATCGCACCGGCCTCGCCCGCACCCTTCACGCCGAGCGGGTTCGACCGTGTGGGGATTTCATTGTAGTGGAAGGCGAGGGCGGGCAGGTTGTCGGCGCGGGGCAGGCAGTAGTCCATCAGAGAGCCCGTGATGAGCTGGCCGCTGTCTGAATCGTAGAGAGCATGTTCATACAGCGCCTGGCCGATGCCTTGTGCCGTGCCGCCATGCACCTGGCCTTCGAGGAGGAGCGGGTTGATCACCGTGCCGAAATCGTCGACGACGGCGTAACGGACGACTTCGGTGACGCCGGTTGCCGGATCGACCTCGACCTCGGCGACATGGCAGCCGTTCGGATAGGTGAACTCCGGCGGATTGAAATTGGCGCTCTCGTCGAGACCCGCCGACATGCCCTTCGGTAGCTTGCCAGGCGTGTGGCTCAGACGCGCGACATCGGTGATGCTGATGCGGCGGTCGGTTCCACCGATCGTGAAGGTGCCATCGGCGAACTCGATATCCGCCTCCGCCGCCTCGAGGAAATGCGCCGCGAGGGTCTTGCCCTTGTTGATGATGCGCTCGCTCGCCGCCATGACGGCGGAGCCGCCTACGGCGACGGCGCGGCTGCCGCCGGTGCCCGTACCATAGGCCATCTGGTCCGTGTCGCCCTGGACGACGCGGATCGTCTCGATCGGCACGCCGAGACGGTGCGAGACGAGCTGCGCATACGCCGTCTCGTGGCCCTGGCCGTTGGTCTGGCTGCCGATCAGCACGGTGACGCCGCCGCCCGTCTCGAAGCGGATCTGCGCCGTCTCATCCGAGCCGCCGCCGCAGATCTCGATGTAGTACGCCATGCCGAGCCCGCGCAGCTTGCCGGTCTTTTCCGACGCTGCGCGGCGGGCTGCAAACCCGGCTGCGTCTGCGGTGCGAAGCGCATCGCCGAGATTGCGTGCGAAATCGCCGCAGTCGAAGGTGGCGCCGAGCGGCGTCGAAAACGGCATCTTGTCGGACGGGATGGCATAGACGCCCGTCAGCATGTTCGAGCCCGCGAGCGTGGGAATGAACGGCCCGTAATGCGAGAGATAGGCGCCGAGATTGGCGACCGTCGAAACGTGAATGCCGAGGAAGCGGCCATCCTTGTCGAGCGCCAACCTCGCATTGGTCACGTGGTCGCGGCCATGCGTGTCGCTCAGGAAGGCCTCGGTCCGCTCGGACGCCCACCGCACCGGGCGCCCGAAGGCGCGTGCCGCGTAGAGGATCGCCGCGTATTCCGGATAGACGAAGATCTTCATGCCGAAGCCGCCGCCGACATCGCCGGTGACGACGCGCAGCCGGTGCTCGGGAATCTTCAGTACATAATTGCAGAGCACTTTGCGCAGCGTGTGGCCGCCCTGGCTTGCGGCATAGAGCGTGTAGCGGTCATCGCCGGGCGACCACGAGGCGGCGGCGACGCGCGGCTCCAGCGAGGTCGGCGCCACGCGGTTGTTGACGAGGTCGACGCTGACGACCTTGTCGGCCTTGGCGAAGGCGGCACGCATCGGCGCCTCGGCCCCCAGCGTCCAGTCGAACACGATGTTGTTCTTCGCGAAATCCCAGACCTGTGCCGCGCTAGGTTCGAGTGCGGCCGCTGTGCCGGTGACCGCCGGCAGCTCCTCGTATTCGACTTCGATCAGTTCCGCAGCGTCTTTCGCGTGCGCGTGACTCTCGGCGACGACCAACGCCACGATGTCGCCCACGAAGCGCACGCGCTCGATCGCGATCGCCGGTCTCTTTGGGATCTGCATCTCCGAGCCGTCCCGGTTGCGCAGGGGCACCACGCATGGGATCGGGCCGATTCCCGCTTTCTGCAGGTCGGCGCCAGTGACGATACCGATCACGCCGGGAGCGCCGCGCGCAGCCTCGGTGTCGATCCGGACCAGCTTTGCATGCGCATGCGGGGAGCGCAGGAAATAGGCATGCGTCTGGCGCGGCAGGGTGATGTCATCGGTATAACGTCCCGTGCCGGTCAGCAGGCGCTGGTCCTCGATGCGGCGAACCGACTGTCCGATTCCGAACTTCATGCGGCGGAATTCCTTTGGTGAGGCAGCGATATAAGTACGTCCCGACGCTGTCGTGCAAGCCTCGGTCTTTGCCGCGCTGGGAACCTCGGCGTGCCTTGGCCATTTTCTACCAGACCCGGCGAAGGTGAGGCGAGCATGGCGCTGCCGATCGAGGACTACGGATTCATCGGCAATATGCGCACGGCAGGGCTGGTGGGCCGCGACGGCTCCATCGACTGGCTGTGTCTGCCGCGGTTCGATTCTGGTGCGTGCTTCGCGGCGCTGCTGGGCGACCGGGAGAACGGCCGCTGGCTGATCGCGCCGCGACAGCCCGTGCGGCGAACGACGCGCCGCTATCGCGGCGAGACGACCATTCTCGAGACGACGTTCGAGACGGAGTCGGGCGCCGTTACGATCATCGATTTCCTCGCGGTGACCGGGTCGGAGACTTGCGAGGACCTCGTCCGCCTCGTGCGTGGCGACCGCGGCACGGTCGAGATGCGAACGGAGCTGATCATTCGCTTCGATTACGGGTACGCGATACCGTGGATCCGACGCCAGGACTACGGACTTAGGGCGATTGCTGGACCCGATGCGGTGCAGTTGCGCACGCCCGTGGACCTGCGCGGGCACGATTTCATTACGGAAGGGACGTTCACCGTTCGAGCGGGTGAAACCGTGCCCTTCACGTTGAGCTGGTACCCTTCGCATCTCGACGGGCCCGACGCATGCGACCATGCACGCGCGCTCGAAAACACGGAGAGCTGGTGGCATGCTTGGTCAAAGCGCTGCACAGTAGGGGGCGCGTGGCGCGATACCATCATGCGCTCGCTGATCACGCTCAAGGCCCTGACGTACCAGCCGACAGGCGGCATCGTTGCCGCGCCGACGACGTCCTTGCCCGAGCAGATCGGTGGGCCGCGCAACTGGGACTACCGGTTTTGCTGGATCCGGGACGCGACCTTTACCCTTTATGCGCTGCTGTCATCCGGCTATGTCGAAGAAGCCAAGGCTTGGCGCGAATGGCTGCTGCGGTCCGCCGCGGGGCGGCCAACCGATCTCCAGATCATGTATGGCGTTGCCGGCGAACGCCGCCTGACCGAACTCGAGCTGCCATGGCTCAAGGGCTATGCTGACAGCCGACCGGTGCGTATCGGTAACGCTGCGCATGGCCAGTTGCAGCTCGACGTCTACGGCGAGCTGATGGATACGCTGCACGTCGCGCGCAAGTTCGAAGTCGAGAGATCCGATGAGGCATGGCGGCTGCAGAAGACGCTGATAGACTACCTTGAGACGGACTGGCACAAGGAGGACGAGGGCATCTGGGAGGTCCGCGGGCCGCGGCGCGATTTCACGCATTCAAAGGTCATGGCGTGGGTCGCCTTCGATCGCGCAGTGAAGGCTGTAGAGATGTTCGGGCTCGACGGTCCCGTGGTGAAGTGGCGCCGGTTGCGTGATCTCGTCCATACCGATGTCTGCCGGAACGGCTTCGATCCGCAGCGTAATACGTTTGTGCAGTATTATGGCGGCGACACGCTGGACGCTGCGCTGCTGATGATGGCGCCGGTCGGGTTCCTGCCTTGTCGCGATCCGCGCATTGTCGGCACCGTCGAAGCCATCAAGCGCGAGCTGATGCGCGACGGTCTCGTCGCGCGTTACCAGACCCGCCACGGCATCGACGGTCTGCCGCCGGGAGAGGGCGCCTTCGTCGCCTGCAGCTTCTGGCTCGCGGATAATCTTGTGATGATGGACCGCTTCGATGAGGCTCACGCCTTGTTTGAGCACCTGCTGTCGCTGCGCAATGATCTCGGCCTGCTGGCCGAGGAATACGACCCTGTGGCGCGCCGCCAGCTCGGCAACTTCCCGCAGGCCTTCTCCCACGTCGCCCTGGTCAATACCGCGCACAACCTGATGCGGGTGCGTGGACCGGCCAAGAGCCGCGCCGACGAGCCGCGCGCCGCGGCGGCTTGATTCGGAACCAATTTGCAAGCGCCGCGATTTATGGGCCTATGGCGTCGAAGCACGCGCCGTCTCCAGACCCCGAGGCCATAGCCCATGCGCGCGCGGCCAAGCTCCGTTACGTCAACGACGTCGATCCAGGCATTTCTCGCAAGGGGACGTCGCCTGCCAATTTCTCCTATCACCGGCCTGACGGCAGCGAGGTGCGCGCAGCGCACATCCTGAAGCGCATCCGCGCCCTGGCGATCCCGCCCGCCTGGACGGATGTCTGGATCTGCCCTGATCCCGACGGCCATATCCAGGCGACGGGCCGCGATGCGAAGGGGCGCAAGCAATACCGCTATCATCCGCGGTGGCAGGAGGTGCGCGACGAATCAAAATACACGCGGATGATCGACTTCGCCCGCGCGCTGCCGAAGATCCGCGCCCGGATCGACAGGGACCTCGCGCGTCCGGGCATCGGCCGCGAGCGGGTGCTCGCGGCGGTCGTTCGGCTGCTCGAGCGCAGCCTGATCCGCGTCGGCAACGACGAATACGCGAAGAGCAACGATAGCTACGGCCTGACCACGCTGCGGGACCGCCACGTTGCCGTGAACGGCAATAGCATCGAGTTCCGCTTCCGCGCCAAGAGCGGCAAATTCCGCCGCCTCGAGCTCGATTCGCCGCGCCTGTCGAAGGTGGTGCGCGCGTGCCAGGACCTGCCGGGGCAGGAGCTCTTCCAGTATCGCGACGAGGACGGCACGATCCGGGATGTGACGTCCAATGATGTCAACGCCTATCTGCGCGAGATCACGGGCGAAGATTTCACGGCGAAGGATTTCCGCACCTGGGCTGGCACGGTGGGTGCTGCTCTCGCACTAAGGGCGCAGGAGCTGCCGGAGAGCAAGGCGGCGCAGAAGCGCGCGCTTAACGCGGCAATCGACCAGGTCGCGGGGGTACTCGGCAACACGCGGGCCATCTGCCGCAAGGCATATGTCCATCCGCAGGTCTTCGACGGATTCTCGGACGGCACGCTGGCCAAGGCGTTGTCCCGCGGCTGCAAGCCGACCAAGGGCCTCGACGAGGCGGAGACGGCGGTGCTCAATTTCCTTTGCGCCGGCGGACGGAAGGCAGCGGGTCTTCGTGCCGCGGCGCTGCGCACGCACGCGAGGCTTACGACCAGCGCCGGGGCAGGGCGTTATGAATTGCGGTCGCGGCGACGGCGGCTTGGCCCATCGCGACGCTGATCTGGTTCAGCCCGTGCACGATGTCGCCGGCGGCGTAGACGCCCGGCACGTTTGTACGTTGCGCCCTGTTGACGTGGATGCGGCCCGCCTCGTCGAGCTTGACGCCGAGTTGGCCCGCCGTCGTCGCGCGTGCCAGCGTTCCGAGCGCGGAGTACAGCGTGTCGAACGCTAAGCTGCGCGCGTCTGCGGTGACAATCTTCGTGATGCGCTCCCGCTCGACGACAACCTCGGTAACTGGCTGTTCGACCGATTCGATGGAGGCGCGCCTCAGCTCTCCTCGCTCGCGCGCGTTGAAGCCGAGCGGCTGGCCGAGGCTCAAAAGCGTCACGCGCGACGTGTAGGTGCGCAGGAACAGCGCCTCGCGCAACACGTCGCGGCCATGGCCGATGACGCCGACGTTCTGGCCGCGCACTTCGTAACCGTCGCAAATCGGGCAGTGCCGGATCAGTCCGCGTTGCACGGCTTGGTACAGGTTGGGCAGCTCAGGTTCCGCATCGATGACTCCGGTGGCGAGAATGACGGTGCGCGCCGCGATGTCCCGGTCTGCGATGGTCGCGCGAAAGCCATTGTCATCAGGCGCCATGGCTGTGACTTCGCCGGCCACGATCTCGGCGCCGTAGCGCTCGGCTTGTGCGCGCATGCGCGCCAGCAGCTCGGTTCCGGCAATGCCGTCAGGAAAGCCCGCATGGTTGTGCGAGCGTGGGATCCACGCCGCGCGGCTCTTGCCCGCGTCGATGACCTGGAACGTCCTGCAGAATCGCGCGAGGTAGATCGCGGCGGTGAGGCCGGCGGGGCCGCCGCCGATGATGAGGCAATCGAGCACAGGGCGGGCAACGTGCAGAGCGATCGTCCGGTGCCGGCGCTTGTCCGAAAGAGCCTACGCCTCCGCTTGAACCGGGCCGCTCCTGCCCAGCATAGTGGCGGCATGTGCGGCCGCTATTCCATCACGACGCCGGTCGAGGCGTTGCGCCAGTTCTTTCGCTTCACCGGGCCGGCGCTCAACCTGCAGCCACGCTGGAACGTGGCGCCGACGCAGGACGCGCCGGTCGTGCGCCTCGGCAAGGACGGTCAGCGCGAGCTGCGCATGCTGCGCTGGGGCCTAGTGCCGTTCTGGGCGAAGGATGCGTCCGGCGGAGCGCGCATGATCAACGCGCGCGGCGAGACGGTCGCCGAGAAACCCGCCTTCCGCGAGGCGTTCAAGGCGAGGCGCTGCTTGGTGCCGGCCGACGGCTTCTACGAATGGGAGACGCTGGGCGAAAGCCCGTCGAAGCAGCCGCTGCTGTTCCGCATGGCCGATGGCAAGCCGTTCGCCTTTGCCGGGCTCTGGGAGCGCTGGCGGCCTAAGGAAGGCGGTGATGCGATCGAGACCTTCGTTATCATCAACACCGCGGCCAACGAGATCATGGCGCGCTTTCACGACCGCGTGCCGGTCGTGCTGGCGCCCGAGGACTACGCGACCTGGCTCGATCCGGAGGCCGATGCGCGGCCGCTGCTCAAGGCGCCGCCGTCGGAATGGTTCACGGCGACGCGCGTCAGGACGCGGGTCAACAGCGTGCGCAACGACGATCCGGACTGCGTGGCACCGGTGACCCAGCCGGAGCCGCTGGCGCCCGAAAAGCCGAAGAGCAAGAAACAGCCGGCGCGCGATGCGCGCCAAGGCTCGCTGTTCTGATGGCGACCGCGCCGGCGCGGGGGCATACGCCGCTGCCGGGCCATCCGGTCACGACGGACATTCCGCTGCGGCTCGACCGGCTGCCGTGGAGCCGCTTCCACTGGCTGGTCGTGACGGCGCTGGGCGTGACCTGGATTCTCGACGGGCTGGAGGTGACGATCGCCGGCGCAATCGCCGGCGCGCTGCGACACAGCTCGCTCCAGCTAACCCCGGTCGAGATCGGCCTATCGGCGAGCTGCTACCTGGCCGGCGCCGTCTCAGGCGCCGCCTTCTTTGGCTATCTGACGGACCGCCTCGGCCGCAAGCGGCTGTTCAACATCACGCTCGGCGTCTATCTCGTCGCGACCGCGCTGACGGCGGTCTCGTGGAATTTCTGGAGCTACGCATTCTTCCGTTTTCTCACGGGAGCGGGGATCGGCGGCGAGGGGACGGCTATCAATTCGGCGATTCAGGAGCTAATTCCGGCGCGGGCCCGCGGCTGGACCGACATCGTCATCAACGGCAGCTTCTGGGTGGGGGCCGCGATGGGCGCTGCCGGCTCGATCATCCTACTCGATCCGGACTGGTTCGGGCCGGATGTGGGATGGCGCCTCGCCTTTGCGATCGGCGCCGTGCTCGGCCTGTTCATCCTCTACCTGCGCCGGTTCGTGCCCGAAAGCCCGCGCTGGCTGATCACGCATGGGCGCGCCGATGAGGCCGAGCGCATCGTGACAGAGATCGAGGCCCGCGTTGCCGCCGAGCACGGACCGCTTCCCGCCATCGCGGGCAGCGCGCTGCGCGTGAAGTTCCGCACCAGCACACCGATGAAGGTCATCCTGCGGACGATCTTCACGACCTATCGCCAGCGCGCGGTGCTCGGCTTCGTGCTGCTGGTGACGCAGGCGTTCTTCTACAACGCGATCTTCTTCACCTACGCGCTAATCCTGGGCACGTTCTATGGCGTGCCGAGCGGCCAGGTGGGCTATTACATCTTCCCCTTCGCTCTCGGCAATTTCCTGGGGCCGCTGCTGCTCGGCCGGCTGTTCGACACCGTCGGCCGCCGCATCATGATCACGTTCACCTACGCCGCTTCCGGCGTGCTGCTCGCGCTCACCGCGATCCTGTTCGACCACGGCCTGCTTTCGC